>NZ_JAVKGT010000018.1:0-60463 GCF_031432335.1 Nesterenkonia flava
ACACCTACAATCAGAACAGACCAATCAGTGTTGCACCTCAAAATAAAATTCGGGGACAGGTGACACGGTCCAGCCTATGAACGGCACTTAGTGGGTGAAGAGCGCCACTGATTCCATGTGATGGGTATTGGGGTACATGTCCAGGACGCGCAGCCGCCGCAGGCGCCACCCGAGACTCAGCAGCTGCTTGGCGTCTCTGGCGAAGGAGGCCGGGTCACAGGAGACGTAGAGAATCTGCTCGGGAGCAACAGCGTCCAGTCCCGCAATGACTCGTTGCCCGGCTCCGGCACGCGGCGGATCCAGGAGAACCAGCCGGGGCCGGCCTGGCATCTCCGTCAGCCGTTGCAGCGTGCGCTCCACGGGCTGCCCCACCGGGTGGACGTGAGACACGCCCTGGAACAGCTCAACGGCCGCCTCATGCGAGACCCCGGCGGCTTCCACCGACAGTACGTGCCCGGCGGACCCGACTGAACCAGCCAGCCAGGCCGTGAACAGCCCGGCTCCTGCGTAGAGGTCTGCTGCGCTGTCTCCCGGTGCCACCTGGGACATCTCGACCGCGGCAGAGACTAGGGCCCGGGGTGCTCCCCGATGTATCTGCCAGAAGCCTTCCGGCGCGATCTGCACACTCTCTCGCTGACCTTCCGGAGCAGCGAACCCCGACGGGAGCGGTTCCCTGACGGTCCGCTCCCCCACGATGCAGCGGTACTCCACGCGCGTGGGAGTCGGTGTCCCCAGCGCTTTGCCCCTGCGCCCCGAGCGACGCGCCACGGCGGCTCGTGAGCCGCCAGCGCTGCCCGGGGGGCGAGCAGTGGATGCCGGCGGTGCGTGCCGCAGGGCCAGCGTGATGCTCTGCACACCAGAGGCCTGGCCCGCCTGGCGCCGAAGGCGCTCGGTGAGCTCTGCCACCGCAGAGTCCGCCTCCTCGCCCTCAGTGACCTCGACATGGACGATCAGGGCCAGCGGACCCGCACCGCCGGGTGCCACCACATCCACGGTGGTCGCGTGCTGGAAGTCCCAGCTGAAGAGGGTGGATTCGCCCAGTGCCTCGACGGCCAGAGGCATGCTGCGCAGCTCCACGAGGTCATGGCTGCGGAATGGTTTCATGCCCAGACCGCCCGAACCGGTGACGCCGAAGCTGACGCGGGTCCGCCAGTGCAGGCCTCCGGGCGAGATCGGCTCCACGGGTTCCACGTGCAGCTCGCCGTCTGCCGGAAGACCGGGCAGTCTCATGTCAGCTAGATCAATACCGCCGATGCGCGCGAGAGCGTCCCGGAAGACATGCCCCTTGAGGCGTCGCTGGTGTGCGTCAGTGATGTGCCCGTAGTCGGCTCCGCCCACCGGGACCCGGCCCAGTTCGTGGGCCCGCAGGGCATCCGCCTGCTTCCACACATGCCTGCGGCGGTGGTCTGAGGGACGCAGGACCTCCACAACATCGGCCCGCCAGAACTTGGCGCCCTCGCCGCCTTCGGTGACGGCCGCCCGTACGGTCTCGCCCGGCACTGCGTGCCGGACGAAGACTACTCGCCCCTCGTGGCGCGCAATGCAGTGCCCGCCGTGGGCCATGGGCCCGATCTGCAGGGTCAGCATCTGCGCAGAGGTCATGGGGTGGTCCGTTCCGAGGCCGGGGCACCGCCGCCGCTCGTCTCCGCGACCGATTGACCGCCAGGACGGACGTCGCCGGCGTCGGCGTCGGACTCCTCGCGCGACTCCTCCTGAATAGCCTTCTCCTGCAGCTGGGCCTGCGCGTGGGGGTCTCGCGTGATCATCCAGCCCAGCCACAGCGCCAAGGCGTATAGCGGGACACCCATCACGACCCGGGCAGTGCCCAGGGGCCCGGTGGCGTCGGCCAGGTACATCGGCAGCTGCACGGCCAGACGGGTCGCCAGCACAGCGGCCACAATCCCTGTGGCCATGGCGTAGCGGCGTCGTCGGGCTCGGTCGTGGCGCCATTCGATGCCTTCGCCTCGGACGAAACCGAAGATGAGGCCCATGAGCGGCCACTTCAGCAGCACCGAGCCCGCGAAGAGTATGAGGTAGCCGGCGTTGATGAAGAACCCCGGCAGGAAGTAGTCGCGCGCCTCGCCGGAGAAATAGGCGAACGCAGCACAGATGGCGACGCCGACCAGTCCCGAGAAGGACTGAACGAGATTGCCGCGCTGAAGCAGCCGCATCACGGTGAACGCCGCACCGATGCCCAGCGCAATCAGCAGAGCTAGGCTCAGCTCGTCAACAATGAGGTAGGCCGTGATGAAGGCCGCCGCGGGCAGCGATGCCTCGACCAGCCCGCGCCACCCCCCGATGGAGGACATCACGTCCAGGGACCCGTCGTCGCGGGTAGTGAGTTTCTGTGCAGCGGAGCCGGAAAGCTGCCGCCCTACCCGGTCCGAGGCGCCCTCACGGTTCTCTTCCTCCGCTGCGCGGGACTCAGGAGTCATTGCCCTCCAGACTGTGCACCGTTGTTGCCCTGCGCCTGCGGAGGGACTCCGTTGCCTGCGACGCCGTTGCCCGAGCCCTGCTGACCCTGGCGTGGCACCACCACGCGCTTGGCTCCCTTGGGCGGACGCAGCGGAAGTAACTCACGCGGAGGCAGGGGCTCGCTGCCGCGGGCAACCACCAGACGGGAGAACAGGTCTTCGACGCCTTCGGAAGCCTTGCGATCGATGGCACCGCGGCCGCCGATGACTCCCCGCAGGAACCAGCGGTTGCCCTCGAACCCGATGAACCGGGCAGCGCGCCATCCCTGGCGCCCGTCCTTCAGCACGGTCGGAACCCGCGCGTGCAGCTCTTTGCCGAAACGCCCGTCCAGGTGCTTCACGCGGCCCTTCTGCTTGACCACCGACTCTTCGATCTGGTGACGCACGTCGTCCCAGATTCCTCCCGATTTCGGAGCGGAGAAGGCCTGGAGCTGAATACTGGCTTCCCCGACGGCGATCGTGAGGGAGACCACCCGCTTGGTCTTCTGGTCAATGTCCAGTCGGACCTTCTGCTCTTTGGCTGCCGGAACCAGAATCGCACCGAAGTCGAGGTATCCCTGGGTGGATTCCACCTCTGAGGCGTCCTTCGGCCCGACCGCCGGGTCTGGTGCAGCAGTCGCGCCCTCCTGCGGGGAGCCTTCCACCGCGGCGGCCTCCTGGACGGCGAAATCCGCCTCCTCGTTCACAAGCTCCTGCTGGTCCCCAACCTCGGACTCGGTGACCTCCACCTCGGCGTCGTCAGCCTCCTGGGCCAGAGCCTCTTTGATGGTGGCCGGCTTCTTGGGCTGGTCCTTCTTCTTTCTCCCGAAGAGCATGCCTCTCCTTCTCTGATGTTAGGTGGTCGTCTCAGCCGAGCGTGCTCAGGCCGCTGGATCCGAATCCTCCGGCGCCCCGGACGCTCTCGGGCAGTTCTTCGACTTCGACGAAGCGCGCCTGGTCGACGCGCTGGAAGAGCAGTTGAGCGATGCGATCGCCGCGGCTGAACCGAGCGGTCTCGGCGGGATCGGTGTTGATCAGGAGCACCTTGATCTCGCCGCGATATCCGGCGTCGATCGTTCCGGGGGTGTTGACCATGCTGATCCCGTGCTTCACGGCCAGTCCGCTACGAGGGTGGATCAGCCCGACCCATCCCTGCGGTATGGCGACGGCGATTCCGGTGGGAACCAAGCGACGTTCGCCGGGAGCCAGCTCCACGTCTTCGGCGGCGACAAGGTCTGCTCCGGCGTCTCCTGGGTGAGCGTATCCGGGCGGCGGAAGATCAGGGTCGAGCCGCCTGATCGGGACCTCTATCTCGTTCACGCTCACGAGTCTACTAGTGAGAGGATGGGGGTATGGATTCTGTCGTCTCCCCTGAGAACGTCAATGAGCACCAGGTGTATCAGGAGAAGCTCTGGCCAGCGTGGTGGCTGTGGGTCACCGCCGTCATTGTGGGTGCCTCGATCTCTGTGATGTTCTTCCCCATTGATGTCACCTTCGGAGTGCTGGCGCTGGTGGTCGGCGTGGCACTGTGCGTCTTCGCCCTCATCGTCACCACCCCCACAGTTGAGGTGCGCGACGGCACGCTGCGGGTCGGACGGGCTCAGATCGAAGCCGCGCATCTGGGACGCGTTGTCGGACACCGCGGTCAGGCCGCCAGGGAGCAGCTGGGGCCCGGCTTTGACGCGCGCAGTTACCAGTGCATCCGGGGATGGATCGACCCGGTGATCACGGCAGAGATCACTGACCCGAATGACGCCACACCCTACTGGCTGTTCTCCACCCGCCACCCCGAGCGCGTTCTGGCAGCGCTGGGCTCACAGGAGCCCGTGGTCGAGTCGGGTGTCTCCGTCACGGAGTGAGCAGCGGCTTCGTGACGAGCGACTGAGTTCGGCTGTCCTGGGCACCGTGGTCTGAGAATCAGAGCGTGACGGTCCCAAAGTGCACGAAAAACGTGAGGGGCGATGACGGCGCCGTTGCCGTCATCGCCCCTCACGTTCTCTAGAAGGGGAAATGCAGAGCCCTTAGGACTCGCAGTCCAGGCACACCAGCTGCCCGTTGGACTCCACGGCCTGAGAGCGGTGGCGCACCAGGAAGCAGGAGCTGCAGGTGAACTCATCGGACTGTGCCGGCAGCACGCGGACCTGGAGCTCCTCGTCGGAAAGATCCGCTCCGGGAAGCTCAAAGCCCTCGGCCGCTTCGGCCTCATCCTCGTCAACGACGGCGGACTGGCGGTTGGAAGAGCGGTTCTTCAGCTCCTCGATTGAATCCTCGTTGACGTCGTCGTCATTCTTGCGCGGCGCATCGTAATCGGTAGCCATGGTCAGCGCTCCACTCGTCGTATCTGGGGAGTCCTCACCCGCAGGTCAGAGCGGGAGGGGATAAACAGGTCGCACAGATTGTGTCGTATCGGACCGTTCTGCACAAATCGGTGCGTCAGGGGCACCGGAGCCCCACCTTCGAGACGGGGTTGAGCATCGCCGGCACAGGCCCTGCGGGTGCGCGATACAGTGGCCAGAACAAGATTGTGATCGCGGCCTGGAGGAACCAGAACAGATGCACCACCTGCGGATTGTGGGGGTCAACACCGAGGGGAAGGCCCCGCAGCTGATCCTCTCGGATGAGGCTGGGACGGAATACGCCCTGCCCCTGGATGAAGCCCTGCGCCGTGCGGTCACGCGATCCCAGACCGAAGGCCGCTCGGCCCCCGAAGCCTCCAGCGCCCAGCACTCCCCCCGCGAGATCCAGGCCACCCTGCGGCACGGGGCGACCGTCGAAGAGGTCGTCGAGGCTACGGGGCTCTCCAAAGAGCACGTGCTGCGGTATGCAGGCCCGGTCATCGATGAGCGCTTCTATATGACGCAGCGGGCCCGCGACACCCAGGTGGCAGCGGCCTCCACGGCGGAGAATCATCGTCTGGCCTTTGGCGATGCGCCAGCCACGCTGGAGGCCATGGTCAAGGTGCGCCTTCGGGCCGTCGGAGTGGACCTCTCCACCGTGCGGTGGGATTCCTGGCGCAAGGAGAACGGCCTCTGGACCGTGATCTGCGATTTCCGTCTCGAGACCTCTGATGCGCACACGCGCACGATCGGCGCCCAGCCGCCGGCCGAGTGGAGCTTCGATCCCGCCGCCCGCCAACTGCGTCCGGCCAACGAGTGGGCCGAACACCTGGGTTCACTGCCCCACTCTGCCTCAGGCACCGCGAGCAGACGGAGCGGCCGCCGGCTCACCGCCGTCGAGGAGCCCTTCAACGTCGAGAGCCCCACGCGGACCCGGGCACCGCACGCTGAACGCGCAGCACAGGGAGTCGAGTCTGGAGCAGTGCTGGAGAATGCGACCGCTGAGGGCGCAGGCCACGACGCCGAAGATCTGCTGGATATTCTCAGGGCCCGTCGGGGCCAGCGACTCGGCACCGACACCGACGGCGATGACAAGCTCGCGACCCTCCTCACCCGAGATGAACAGCCGCACGCGGCACCACGGCCGCTGCGCCCGGTCGATGACGGGGAACACCACACCGGTCCCATTCCGGGCCTGAGAATCCCCGGGACCGCAGCAGATGACTCCGACGGTGCAGAGTCTCCGCACACCGAGTCCGGCGCAGCCGCGGAGCACGATGTGGCCCCCAAAGCCGACCCCGACTCTGCAGGGGAGGGGCCCTCCGGCACCGACGCCTGGGGATTCAGCTATGCCGACGGGGCCGACGACGACGATTCGCCAGTCAGCGAAGAGGCCGCTTCCGGCTCCGCCGCGGAACCCTCCGCCGGCGATGGTCGACCCGGGTCGGCTCCGCAGCGCGAGGCTGAGCAGCCAGTATCAGCCCCTAAGAAACCACGACGTTCCACCAGCCGACGGCCCTCCATGCCCAAATGGGACGACATTCTGTTCGGGTCCAAAGACTGAGCTGGTTCCGCGGGCGGGGAAACCCCTCCACGCGCATCTTCAAGAATTCTCGGATTTGCGGCGCCTCTTTGGGCGAGACCACCGGGAGGGCACGGTGAATCCGACACTTTGTGCCGAGGGCGCGGCAGTTCGGCTCAGACGCTCACGAACGGCCGGCCGGTAAGTTCCAGCAGCGGAACTCTCCGCTCCGCCTCGGTAAAGGAGCCGTGCTGGCCCACCATGGTCAGCGGTCCGGTGCCAGTGCGCGCCAGGTCGTAGAAGGCCTGCCCCTCCTTCGCCGCAACCATGACGTCGCCGAGGCGTGGCAGCACCCAAGGTTCCGCCGCGCTCTCGTCGCCGGTAAACCACCCCGCGCGCAGGGCCTCCTCGCGCGTGAGAATCCAGGCCCGCTCCCCCAACGCCTCGCGCCACCGGCGAGCCACCTCGTGAGCTGCAGAGGTGGTGGCACTACCACCCGGCTCAGGTTCCGTGTAGAGGTGCAGGAACCGCGGTTCGCCCGCGGTCACGTGGACCGACGCCATCAGATCAGGCCAGGCACTGATGTCGGTCTTGCCGGATTCAGGCACGGTCACCATGCCGTGATCTGCGCTCAACAGCACCGACGCCTGACGACCCCAGCGCCTGCTCAGCTCACCGCAGAACTGTTCCGCGGCGGCATCCAACGCCTCCAGAATGACGCGCCACTGGTCAGAGTCCACACCGTATTTATGCCCGGTTTTGTCCAGCTCATCCACATAGAGATAGACCAGTATCGGCTGCGGCGGCCCCTGACGGGAGGCCCCGGTTCCTGCGCGCTGGGCCAGTATCCAGTCAAGCGCCGCGCGGAAGCGGGCGTCGATCCTGGTGGCCCCGACGAATTCTCCCCCCGAGAGCACCGCCTGCGTCAGACCGCTCTCGGCAAACTCCGCGCGCGAGGCGGTCAGCACCGCGGCTCCCTGCGCCTGAGCCCGACCCAGGACGGTGGGGTGCGGCTGCCAGGCATGCGGATCCACCGCACTGTCCCATCCGCCGAGCATATTGACCACTCGACCCGTGGAAGGGTCACGAAGGTCGTATCCGACCATGCCGTGCTCCCCCGGAGTCAGCCCGGTCCCCAGGCAGGAGAGGGAGGATGCCGTCGTCGTCGGCGCTCCGGAATCCAGCGTCCGTCCCGTGCTGGCCCGCCGCCAGGCAGAGGCGAGGAAGCGGGCGTGTCCGGTGTGCGCAGCGAGCTGGTGGTCCCCGAGCCCGTCCGCCAGGACGACGACGGCGATGCTCGCCTCCGCAATGCCCAATCGGTTCTGGAAACCCTCGAGACCCAGTGCCGCGGCCGCCGATGTCATGACGTGGCGCAGGTGCCCACCGTCATAGTCGGGCGCCGGGGGAAGGGTCTCAGCGAGCATATTTGATGACGGCGCGGCGCAGCGCGCGAACGAATCCCCGCGCTTCGTCCACGGCCGTATCACCTTCCGCTGTAGCGGCGATACGCAGCACGATGTCCTCGGGCACCACGGTTCCGGTGTCACCGTGGTCAGCCATGCAGTCCGGGTTTCCGCAGTCGGCCGGCATGGAGTCAAACCGCGCCCCGCCCGTCCAGTTCATATTCAGGGTGACCTCAGCCAGTCCGCGTTCGGGGTGGAAGCGGTCAGGACGCCGATGCACCTCCGAGAGAATGAGGGAGCCGATTCGGGAAACGGGCACCACCTCGGTGGAGATGCGGGCATGCACCTCGGCCGAGGCGGAGCTGGAGGGCTCATCATGGCTGTAGCTGCCGGGCTCATCATCGGCATCGTGATCATCTAGGTGCGCGACGACGACGATATCCTCCGCCAGAGCCAGCACAGTGATGTGACGGTGCACCTCTTCCATATCGAAATGGGTGTCCACGTGCACGATCTGGTGTGTGGCCTCCCGCCCGTCCAGGGCCTCCGTCACCGTGTGGTGGACCAGAGAGGGGTAGAACCCGCCGCGCTCGATCGCCTGCTTCAGGCTCAGCGTGGGGGCACCCGAGGGGTTGTTGTGGCTCAGCGTCATGGATTCCATGGTATCGCCGAAGCCTGGTGGTCCCACGCTGTCCGGCTGAGCCAGGTCGGACAATTTCACCACGAGCCGAGCGATTCGCGGCTGACGAGGCGAATCGAGATAATGGAGCGGTGCTGCCAAATCGTCGCCAGGGAAATGCCGTTTTTCACCACCGCAATGCCGCATTGCTGTCGGTAGCCGAGGTCGAGGCGCCCGAGGTGCTCACGTCCAAGGACTTGGATAAGCGCCTGGCAGAGGCACTGAAGCGCCTGAAGCTGCCCACCGGCTTGCTCCAGCGCGTGGCCGGCGTGAAAGCCCGCCGAAACTGGCGCGCTGACGGCGACGTGCGCACCGCGACCGTAGAGGCAGCGCGCAAAGCCCTGAGCGCGGCCGGCGTCGACCCGGCGGATGTGACCGTGATGATCAACACCTCGGTGACCCGTGAGCACCTTGAGCCCTCCGTAGCCGTCGGCGTCCATCACGAGTTGGGGCTTCCCAGCTCGGCCATGAACTTCGACATCACCAACGCCTGCCTCGGCTTCGTCAACGCCATGACTCTGGCCAGCAGCATGATCGACTCCGGGCAGGCGAAGTATGTGCTCATCGTCAACGGTGAAGACGCGCGCAAGGTGCAGGACGCCACGGTGGAGCGCATCAATTCGCTCGAACAAGTGGTCCGTGAGGACTTCATGAAGGAATTCGCCTCCCTCACGCTGGGCTGCGGTGCCGCTGCAGCCGTCATCGGCCCCGCAGATGAGCATCCTGAAGGTCACCGCATCCACGGTGGAGTGACCCGGGCCGCGACTCAGCACCATGAGCTCTGCGTCGGCGACCACCGCGGGATGTTCACCGATGCGCGCGGCCTTCTTGAAGGTGGGCTCGAGCTAGTGATGGACGCCTGGGAGGACGCCAAGGAGGAGTTCGACTGGGAGAACATGGACTCCTACGTCACCCACCAGGTCTCCCAGCTGCACACCTCCTCGATCGTCAAGGCCGCCAAACTCGACAAGAAGAAGGTCCCGGTGACCTACCCCGAACTCGGCAACGTGGGCCCCGCCTCGCTGCCGATCACGCTGGCCCGCGAGGCGGAGAACCTCCAACGCGGTTCCCGCGTGCTGTGCATGGGCGTGGGATCCGGCCTGAACACCGCGATGCTGGAGATCACCTGGTGAACCCCCTGCGCAGCACCCTGTCCGCACTTCCTTCGGACCTAAGCCCGTGGCGGGAGATTCCCGCGGCCTCGGCACGCCGTCCTTTCGATGTCTTTGCCGATGCGCCCTCCCGCTTTCCCGGCGTCGACCCAGAGTGGTCGCGACTGGTCAGGGCCAAGACCGACGACGGTGAGCACACCTTCCACGTGCTGGACAACGGTCCGGCGCTTCGTGCCCGCGGCATCACCCCCACCGGCACGATTCTTGCTGTCCACGGCAACCCCACCTGGTCCTATCTGTGGCGCGGTGTCCTCGCCGCGGCAGTCGAGCGGGCAGAGCAGTCCGCAGCCCAGGGTGGCCAGGCCTGGCGGGTCATCGCACCGGACCAGTTGGACATGGGCTACTCCGATCGTCTGGCCCACCCTGAGGCCCCGCATGCTGAAGCAGCCAGCTATCGCCGCCTGGAGCAGCGCCTCGGCGACCTCGACGGGCTGATGGACGCCCTCGACGTGGAGGTCGACAAGCCCCTGGTCACCCTGGGACACGACTGGGGAGGCATCATCTCCCTAGGATGGGCCACCCGCCAGAACCAGGCAGTCGACGCAGTGGTCTCCCTTAACACGGCCGTGGACCATCCCAGCGGGGAACCGGTTCCCCCGGCCCTGCGTGCCGCCATGGCGCCCGGACTTCTGCCGGTGTCCACCGTGCTGACCGATGGCTTCCTGAGGGTGACCCTCGCCCTGGCCGAGGGCGGCCTCAATGAGACCGTCCGGCAGGCCTACCGCTCCCCCTATGTCTCCCGTTTGGGACGAGGCGGAATTGGCGGATTTGTCGCCGATATTCCCGCGCTAGCCCAGCACGCTTCCCGCACCGTGCTGGAGGAGGTGTCCGCCGGGCTGCGTGCCTGGGACAAACCCGCCCTGTTCATCTGGGGTCCCAAGGACCCGGTCTTCCGCGACCGCTACCTGGCCGATCTGCTGGACCGGATTCCGCACGCGGACCTGCACCGCTTCGAGGGCGCCGGACATTTGGTGGCCGAGGACCGCAACATCTCAGAGGTTCTCTTCACATGGCTCTCCGACCGGTTCGACGACGACGCCGGCCGCCAGTCTCTGACTTCCCCCGCCCCTGCCGCAGAAGTCCTTGGACTCCATGAGCAGCTTGATTCCATGACGCTGACGTGGCACAAGGGTGCCCCCGCCGTGGTGGACATGACCACCTCTGAGACTGATCGGACCCTGACCTGGGGTGAGCTCAAAGACCAGGTCGAGGCCCTCGCCGTGGGTCTCTACGAGCTCGGAGTGCGTCCGGGCCACCGCGTCTCCCTGCTGGTTCAGCCCGGCAACTCACTGACCGTCATCCTCTATGCCTGCCTGCGTCTGGGCGCCGCCGCGGTCGTCGCCGACGCCGGACTGGGGCTGAAGGGGATGACGCGCGCGGTGCGCAGCGCACGCCCGGACTGGGTCATCGGAGAGCTTCCCGGCCTCACGGTCGCACGCACGTTGGGCTGGCCGGGACAGCGCATCAGCGTCGACGCGCTCTCCCAGAAGCAGGTCTCATGGCTCGGCACCGTCGCCTCGGTGGAGCGGCTGCTGCGCCGTCACGCGGGCGCCGCCCTGCAGAACGTCCCCGCACCAGCACCGGAGGCGGAGGCCGCGGTGCTCTTCACCTCGGGCTCCACGGGTCCCGCCAAGGGCGTGATCTACACCCACGAACGCCTGGGTGCGCTGGTTGCCCTGCTGCGCCGCCAGTTTGACGTGAAGCCGGGCGCCTCTCTGATCGCGGGCTTTGCTCCCTTCGCCCTGCTCGGCCCTGCCATTGGTGCCACGTCGGTGACTCCCGACATGTCGGTGACCAAGCCGGCCACGCTCACGGCTCAGGCTGTGGCTGAAGCCGCTCTGGCGGGCAAAGCGACCATGTTCTTCGGCTCCCCCGCAGCGCTGCGCAACGTCGTGGATACCTCTGGGGCACTCTCGGAAGAGCAATCCCAGGCGCTGCGGCGGATCCGCCTGGTGCTCTCCGCCGGTGCCCCCGTGCACCCGGACTTGCTCGACGCTGTGCAGGACCTCTTCCCCAACGCCGAGATTCACACCCCCTACGGCATGACCGAGGGACTGCTGCAGGCTGACATCACTCGTGAGCAGGTCCATGAGGCCATGTCTACCGCCCAGCCTGGCGTGTGCGTGGGCCGCCCCGTCGACGGCGTGCACTTCCGGCTGGCTCCCCTCGATGAGCTGGGGCGTCCGGCTGAGGACCTCCTCACGGCCGAAGAGGCACCCGGGGTCCTTAGCGAGATCGTCGTCTCCGCAGCGCACCTGAAGGCTGCCTATGACCGGCTCTGGTACACCGACCGGCAGTCGCGTCGGGACACCGCCGACGGTCTGCTGTGGCACCGCACCGGAGACATCGGCCACATTGACGCGGAGGGACGCCTGTGGATTCAGGGCCGTCTCCAGCACGTCATCACCACGCCGGCCGGGCCGATCGGACCAGGCGTCGTCGAAACCCCGGTGGACACCCTCGCCGAAGTATCACGCAGCGCAGCCGTGGGAGTGGGGCCCGAAGGCACCCAAGCCGTCGTCGTCATTGTCGAACCCGTACGCTCCGCAACCCGGAGCGCCAGCCTCTCGGTGGGGCGGTCCCCCCTGGCTCGCCCCGAGTTCGCCTCCGCCGTGCGACGCGCCGCTGGGGACGCTCCCGTGGCAGCGGTGCTCGTGGTGGAGGAGCTGCCCACCGACATCCGTCACAACTCGAAGATCGACCGCAGCCGCTTGGCGTCCTGGGCCGAGTCGGTGCTGGCAGGAGAGAAGGCGAGCCTCTGACCATGACTGCAGCCCCCGCAACGTCGGCCCACCAAGACGGGCCAGAGATCCTCCCCCCTTCTCGGATCCTGGTCACCGGCGCCTCGGGCCTGCTCGGTCGCAGCGTCGCGCGGCGACTCGTGGAGCTCGGCTACGAGGTCACCACCTTCCAGCGGTCGGCCTCCGGTGTGACCGGCGCGCGTGACGTCCGGGGTTCGCTGACAGATGAGGGCGCCGTGGCCAATGCGGTGCAGGGCCAGGACGCGATCATCCACATGGCGGCCAAAGTCTCTGTCTCAGGCCGCCGGGAGGACTTCGTCCAGGTCAACATCCTCGGCACCGAGCGCCTCTTCGACGCCGCGTGGGCCGCGGGCGTAGAGAGCGTTCTCTACGTGTCCTCCCCCTCCGTCGCGCACTCCGGCGCCTCCCTGGTGGGAGCTGCTGCAGGACCGGCCGATCCCGCTCACGCGGAGGGCAACTATGCCCAGACCAAGGCGGAGGCGGAGCTCATCGCCGAGGCTCGCGGCTCCGCGGGAGTGAACGTTGTGATTATGCGTCCTCACCTGGTCTGGGGCCCCGGCGACAGACAGCTGACCAAACGCATCATCGACAGAGCTCGCTCGGGGCGGCTCCCCCTGCTGGGCACTGGTGCACCTCTGGTCGACACCCTGTACATCGACAACGCGGTGGAGGCATTCGTGGCTGGTCTGCGACGGCTGCCGCTCATCGCCGGTGAGCGTCTCGTACTGACCAATGGTGAACCGCGCCCCATCGGAGAGCTCATCATGGGCATCGCCGAAGCTGGCGGTGCCAAACAGCCCCGCCTGCGCGTGCCGCCGGCCGTGGCCAAAGCTGCAGGACTAGCCATCGAGAAGGCGTGGGCGTGGACGGGCCCCCACGCGGATGAGCCACCCATGACCAAGTTCTTGGCTGAGCAGCTTTCCACGGCGCACTGGTTCGACCAGCGACGCACGCGTGAGCTGCTGGAGTGGACGCCGGCCGTCAGCATCGACGAGGGACTGTTGCGCCTGGCACGTCACGTGCGCCGCACCGGCCGCGTTCTGTAAGTCCGCCTCTGCAGAACGCGTACACCATGCGCACACGTCATACCCAGGTGTCGTTGCGCGCACATTGACTTGGCCCCTCTACGGTGACGTGGGAACAGATACCCGCGCGTTCAGGGAGCCCTCCGTAACCACTGCCGCCCTGCTCATCTCCGTCCTCGGCGCCGTCGTCATCCTCTTCCTGCTGATCATGCAGCTCAAGCTGCACGCCTTTGTCGCGCTCCTGGTGACGAGCATCATCACCGCAATAGTGGTGGGCATCCCTCTGAGCGAGGTCATTGACACCGTCGAAGAGGGCATGGGCGGTGTGCTCGGCTTCGTCGCCATCATCGTGGGCCTCGGAGCCATGTTCGGTCACGTGCTGAAAGTCACTGGCGCCGCCGAGAAAATCGCGGACACACTGGTCGAAGCCTTCGGGGAGAAGCGACTGCCGTGGTCGTTGGGTCTGACAGGTTTCATTCTGGCGATACCGGTGTTCTTCGATGTGCTGCTGGTCATGCTCATGCCGCTGGTCTACAGCCTGGCCCGCAAGGCACAGGTGGCGCTGGTAGGGCTGGCGCTGCCGCTGCTGGCCGGCATCAGCGCCGGACACAGTCTGGTGCCGCCCACCCCCGGCCCCGTGGCCGCGGCGGGGGTCCTGGGAGCCGACCTGGGCTGGGTGATCGCCATGGGCGTCCTCGCCGGCATTCCCGCCGTCGTGCTCAGCGGCGTCTTCTACGGTCGCTTCATTGCCCGCTACGTCGATGTCGGTGTGCCCGAAGACATGGACGGCGACGACGACGATGACTCACCCTCGACCGAGACCACCCCACACTTTGGGCTGATCCTCACGATCCTGGCCGTGCCACTGGTCCTGATCCTGGGCAACACCGTCGCGGAGGCAGTGCTGGAAGAGGGCACCCTGGTCGCCGAGATCCTGGCGCTCGTCGGTGATCCGATCGTCGCACTCATCATCGCCGTGCTGCTGGCCTTCTACGTCCTGGGCATGAAGCACGGCCTGGGGCGGGATCAGCTGCAGAGCGTCGCCTCCAAGGCGCTGGCCCCGGTGGGTCTGATTCTGCTGGTCACTGGTGCGGGCGGTGTCTTCGGTCAGGTGCTCGAGGACTCGGGGGTGGGCGACGCCCTCGAAACCACCCTCGGGGATCTGGGCATTCCGGTCATCGTGCTGGCGTTCATCGCGGCTGCCCTGCTGCGCATCGCCCTCGGCTCGGGCACGGTCGCCACCGTGACTGCGGCCGCCATGGTGGCGCCCCTGCTGGAAGGCGGAGAACACTCCCCGGCGATGATCGGTGCGGTCGTTGTGGCGATCGGGGCAGGCGCAACGGTACTCTCCCACGTCAACGACTCAGGCTTCTGGCTGGTCAACCGCTATCTGGGGCTTAGCGAGAAGCAGACTCTGATGACTTGGACGGCCATGCAGACCATCCTCGGCCTCACTGCATTCGGCACGGTATGGGCGCTGAGCCCACTGCTGTAGGCCGGGCGGGGGCTCCAGCCCAACCCGCTGCCGCTATTTCACGGCGGCCGAATCAGCCTGCAGGTCGATGGCGCCGGTGTCCGGAGGTTCCGCCGCAGCGGTGGCCGTCGAGCGGGCAACACGACGCCGCCTGCGGGCAGGCTGCAGCCCCATCAGCGTCAGGGCATTGGCCGCGATGACCAGTCCGATGCCGGCCCAGGCGATCGCCGGCAGATGCTGGGCGAGGAAGAGCGCACCGAGCAATGCGGCGAAGAAAGGGTGCAGTGACATGCCCAGGCCAAACACCAGGGGGCTGATGTGGCGAAGCACGATCAGATCCAGTGCGTAGGGCACCGCTGAGGAGAGCAGCCCGGAGGCCATGGCGAACGCGAAAGCCTCCCACGGGGGTTGCGCGTGCCAGACGATGACGGCGGCGATCGGGACCATCACGCACGTTGAGAGTCCCGTGGCGACCGCTGCCCCCTCGATCCCTTGGACCCGGCGGCCCACCACACGATTGGTCAGGATGTACCCGGCCCAGCACCCGGCAGCAATGAGCCCGAAGGAAATACCCAGGAGGTCGCTGGAGGGACCTGGACGTGTCAGCAGCACCACGCCTCCCAGAGCGAGTGCGGCGCAGAGTCCATCGCGCAACTTCCGCGACGCGGCCAGCGCAACAGCCAGCGGTCCCAGGAACTCCAGCGTGACCGCCGTGCCTAACCCGATACGGTCTACCGCCGCATAGAGGGCGGTGTTCATGCCGGCGAAGAAAATCGCCAGGAGAACGAGCGGGCCCCATTGACGGTGGGTGTACCGCCAGAACCGGGGCCGAGCAAGGGCCGAGAGGACGATTGTGGCCACCAGCTGTCGCGCCGCCACCACCCCCACAGGGGTCATGGTGGCGAAGGCGTGAGAGCCCACGGCAGCCCCAGACTGCGTGCTCAGCGCAGAGATGGCGATGAGGCCTACGCCCCGCGCGGGGGCACTATCCAGCCGCGACCTGACGTCTCCAGGACTCTGTCCGACGGTGCCCGTGCCCGACGGCGACTTGTGGTGGTCCATAGCCTCGATTCTCACCCGCTTGATGGCATACACCTAATGCATACAAGCACGCTCGTATACGCTCGGCGTATGCAGTGGGAGATCCGTCATATCCGCACCCTCGTGGCGATTGCTGAGAACGGCACGCTCACCGATGCGGGCCTCCAGCTGGGCGTCTCCCAGGCTCAGGTCTCCCGCACGCTGCGCGCGCTCGAGGATGCCTGGGGCGTACGCCTCGTGCGGCGTCTGCCGCGCGAAGCAGTTCTCACCCCTGTTGGGCAGCAGGTCGTGATCCGCGGCAGACACCTGCTTCGCCTGGCAGAGAGTCTGGAGGCCGAGGCACGCGGGCAGAAGCGCCTGCGGCTCGGCTATGCCTGGGCGGCTGCGGGACGACACACCGCGGCACTGCAGCGTCAGTGGCGAGATCGTGTCCCGGAGACGGCGTTGGACCTGGTCCGCGGCACCGGCCCCCTGGCTGGACTCGCTGAAGGATTGGTCGACGTCGCGGTGGTCCGCACCGAGCCCGTTGGCGGCCACTGGGATGCCGTTCTAGTGGGCACCGAGCGTCGCGTGGCTGGTTTCGCCTCTGACCACCCCTGGGCACGCCGACACCGACTGCAGATGGCGGATTTCGCGGACCAGCCTCTGATCGTGGACACACGTGCTGGCACGACGACGCCGCAGCTATGGCCCGAGGGACAGCGTCCCCGGCAGGTCATGGATGTGGACTCTGTCGACGCCTGGCTGGACGCCCTAGGCGCCGGACACGGTGTCGGCGTCAGCGCTGAAGCCACCGCCCACCAGCATCGGCGCGACGGTATTCGCTATACGGTAATCACCGATGCTCCGCCCGTGGGAGTTTGGCTGGTCTGGCACCGGGGTGAACCACCGCAGCGCCTGAGCCCTCTGCGTGAAATTCTCAGCGGCTTGTACAGCCGCACCGCACTGCCCGATTCCGAGCACCCCAGTGCCACCTCGGCTTCAGAGCGCAGGCAGGTCTAAGAGACGGCGCACTGCGGGCGCGACCTGCTCCGTCAGCAGCGGCGCAAGGTCCGGAGCCGGCGTCAGCTCCTGCAGGCCCACCCAGCGGATCTCTTCGATCTCCGCGGCGGGGCGCAGTTCCGCCAAACCCTCCGGCGCTTGCTCTCCTAGGGTCACCAGATAGTTCTCGCAGACCACCTGGAAGCCGCTCTCGTTGGCTGCCGCAGCCCTGAACGTTCCCATAGGGATCAGCTGTGTCGGTTCGAGCACCAGGCCGATCTCCTCCTGGGTCTCGCGCAGTGCGGTCTGCTGCCCGTCCTCGCCCGGTTCCGGCTTGCCGCCGGGCTGCATGAACCGGCTGGTTCCTCGTTTGCGCACGGTCAGCACCCTCTGCTGCCCGTCAAGAATGACCAGCGCGGCCACCCGGATCACCTTCTCGGCGGCATTGCGACCTGCTGCCTCCCCGTTCATCGGGCTGACTCGGCGGGCTCGGCCTGTGCACGTCGACTGTCCTGTTCAACGGTCCTGGGGTGACTCACACCCATGAGTCTAGAGTCATAGACTTCATCAGTGCCGAAATTTCTTGCCGATATCACTCCCCTGAAGGTTTCGCCCGCCTACCGGCGGCTGTGGTTCGGCAATACGCTGGCCGCCGTCGGCACCCAGCTGACGCTCATCGCCGTGAGCCTTGAGGTCTATGCGCTCACGGAGTCCAGCTTCTACGTAGGACTCGTAGGGTTCTTCGCCTTGGTGCCGCTGATTCTGGCCGGTCTGTACGGCGGAGCCTTGGCAGACAACTACGACCGTCGGCGAGTGGCTCTGGTCTCCGCGGTTGCGCTGTGGGGGTCCGCCATCGGAATCTGCCTGCACGCGTGGCTCGGGGTGGAGAGTCTCTGGGTCCTCTACGGCCTCATCGCACTGCATTCCGGCGCACAGGGGGTCAACCAGCCGACCCGCGGGGCCATCATTCCGGCGTTGGTCGGAAAGGAGCTCCTTCCTGCGGCCAACGCGCTGAACATGGTCACCATGTCTGTTTCCATGATGGCCGGACCGCTCCTGGGCGGTGTTCTTGTAGCCTCCATCGGTTTCGCCTGGACATACACGATCGACGTCGTCCTCTACCTGGCCGCACTGTGGGCGCTCTGGCGCCTGCCCTCGCTTCCTCCCGAACGAGAGGAGGACGCCGGCCCCAAGCGGGTCGGGCTGCGCTCTGTCATCGAGGGATTCGGGTTCCTGACCACACGTCGCAATGTGCGGATGACCTTCCTTATCGACATCAATGCGATGGTCATGGCGATGCCGCGGGCCCTGCTGCCGGCTATCGGAGCCGTAATGCTCGGCGGGGGCGAGCTGACAGTCGGCGTGCTGCTGGCGGCCATGGCGCTGGGAGCACTCCTCACCGGCCTGTTCTCGGGTCCGCTGACCACCATCATGCGCCAGGGTGTGGCTGTTTACTGGTCCGTAGTGGCCTGGGGACTGTGCATTGCCGCCTTCGGCCTCGTGGTGCTGCTGGCCTCTCGCGAACCGGTCCCCGCGGACGGCTCGGTGACCTGGTGGGTGTGGCCGGCTGCGGCGTGCCTGATGCTGGCAGGGGTTGCCGATTCTGTCTCGGCGATCTTCCGCACCACCATTCTGCAGTCCGCAACCCCGGATCATCTGAGGGGGCGCCTTCAGGGCGTATTCATCGTCGTCGTGGCGGGCGGGCCCCGACTCGGCGAGATGCTTTCGGGCGGTGCCGCGAGCGTGATAGGGGAGCATTGGACCTCCATCGCGGGCGGATTAGCGTGCATCCTCATCGCTACACTCCTGCTGCGCCTGACTCCCGGCTTCTGGAAGTACGACGCCCGCAACCCCGTCCCGTAAGCTTCTCGGCTTCCGCAGGATGGATTCACATAAAACTCACAGAAACTAAGATCACAGGACGATAACGGCCTCCGATCCGCGTAATTCCGGGGTTTTTGGGCTCAAAAGGGGCGCGAGAGCTGGGTTGACGCAATCGAAACGAGACCATTTACTTGATGGCGGACATCTTCTGTGATGTTGATGTGATTTCTGGGCTCCCTCTTCCCCGGCCCCGTCACATCGGCCCTGAGCCTCAGGGCCACGTCGCAGAAGCGCCGGAAGCCGACACCTCCCGTACACCGTCCGCCCGTCGGCAACCGGCGACATTGACCAGCAAGAAGTGAGGAAAAGAAGCCAGGGCGGTGACGTGAGAAGGATCCGGGAGGATCCGAGCGGCGGGAGCTTCGCACACTGAATGACTATGCAGACTTTCAAGAAGATCCTCGGCGGCTCCATGGCCGCAGCTACCCTCGCCGGCGCCGCAGTTGTGGCTCAGGCACCCGTCGCCAGCGCAGCCAGCGACTGGGACCGTCTCGCTGAGTGCGAGTCCGGCGGCAACTGGTCCATCAACACCGGCAACGGCTACTACGGTGGCCTGCAGTTCTCCTTGCAGTCCTGGCAGGCTGTGGGAGGCTCCGGCTACCCCCACCAGGCGTCCAAGGAAGAGCAGATCAACCGCGCCACCAAGCTTCAGTCGATTCAGGGCTGGGGCGCATGGCCCGCATGCTCCGCTCGACTGGGCCTCTCCGGCAGCCCCAGCACCGCGGGCTCCACCCCGGCCCCGCAGCCTGCTCCCCAGCAGCAGAGTGCACCGGCACCTGCTCCTGCACCGGAGCCGGCCCCGCAGCCTGCTCCCCAGCAGCAGAGTGCACCCGCTCCCGCGCCGGCACCCCAGCCGGCCCCGCAGCCTGCTCCCCAGCAGCAGAGCGCACCCGCTCCCGCGCCGGCACCTCAGCAGCAGACCACTCCTGCCTACACTGCTCAGCCCAACACCAACGTCGAGGTCTCGGAGGAGACCTACACCGTGGCTTCCGGAGACTCCCTGACCTCCATCGCCAACGAGCTCGGCGTGGAGTGGACCGACCTGTGGGGCGCCAACAAGGACCTCATCGAGGATCCCAACCTCATCTACGTCGGTGACGAGCTGAAGCTGCCCGTCATCAACTGATGCTGCTGACGGTCCACCGGGCCTGCATCTGGCTGAGCACTACGGTGCCGTGCTGGTCGGTCCGGTAGACCACGGCGCCGGCCTCGTCCAGCGCCTCCAGGATGGCAGGGGCCGGATGTCCATAGGAGTTGTCCTCACCGACTCCGATGAGCGCGATGTCCGGGCCGGTCTCCGCAATCAGCGCAGTACCTCCATTGGCCGCCCCGTGGTGGGCGACCTTCAGGATGTCGGTCTCGGAGGGCAGCCCACCGGTGCTCAGCAGAAATCCGGTGAGCTCCTCCTCCAGATCGCCAGTGGTCAGCAGGCGCAGCGGATCGTTCGCGGGTCCGTCTGCGCCTGCTGACGCGTGTCCGCCCACGGTGAACTCGACCACCAGGGAGTTGTTGTTGGTGTTGCGGTGATAGTCCGCTGCGGCCCACACCTTCCAGGTGACCTCACAGGCGGGCCACGGGCAGGCATCGTATTGACCCGGATGACTCCCTGTCTGGCCAGGCTCGGCTCGGTGCAGGACGGGACTTCCCTCCAGCTCCGCCACGGAGTCCGAGGGGCTCCACCCCCGAGCACCGGAGTAGAGAATCAGCTGGGTCTCTGCTGCCTCCAGCACACCAGGAGTCCCGCCGTAATGGTCTGCATGGTCGTGAGTGATCATGAGCACCTCCACAGTCTCAATCCGCAGATTGATCAAACAGTCTCGAGCAGTGTCCGGATCCTCCCCCGCATCGATCACCACGGCAGCGCGCTCCCCGGTCCGCACCGCGAGCATGTCTCCCTGACCAACATCGCACAGGGCTACACGCCACCCCGCGTGCACGCTGGAAGCCGTTGGGGCCAGGGGAAATGCTCCCGCGGGGATCACCAGTGCCGCCACAGCGGCCCCTGCCGTGCAGATGAGCATCAGCTGAACCCGGCCGGGCCTCCTCTTCAGCACCAGCAGGCGGCACACCAGCAGCGCGGCGGTCAGATAGATCGCCACCAGGACCATCCCCACGCTTCCCTGTGGCCAGGGTGCGACTGTCTGTGGCAAAGCGTCTGTGGCTCGAGCGATCGCCCCGATCCCGGCCGCTGGCCATCCCGCTATCCAGAGCAACCCGCCCGCCAGCGGAGGCACGGCCGCTGAGAGCACTGCAGCAAGGGTCCCGGGCACCGTAGCGAAAGGCAACAGCGGAGCCGCCACCAGATTCGCCGGGACACTGTACGTGTTGATCCCCTCCACCAGGGGAAGCAGCACCGGTGTCACGAACACCTGGGCTGAGGCGGCCAGCGCAAGTGGCGCAGCAACTATGCCCGGCATGACCCTCTGCAGGACCTGACGCAGACGATGCCCGACAAGAACAATGCCCGCCGTAGCGCAGACCGAGAGCTGGAAGGCCGGCTGCGTGATATACCACGGGTTTCCTATCAGCAGCACCACCACGGTGGTGCACAACAGGGCTGATGACGCTCTGCCCCGACCGGCGAAGACCGCCAGAGCTCCGATGGAGCCCATCACCGCTGCACGGATCACACTAGGCGCTGGCTGTACGAGCAGCACGAAAAGAATCAGTGCCCCGATCAGCGTCGGCAGCGTGCTCCACCGAGGTGCTCTGAGCAGACGCAGCAGCATCAGCAGTGCCCCCATCAGAAGCCCGCAGTGGGTGCCGCTGACGACCGTGAGGTGAGAGAGCCCGGAGTCATAGATGGCCTTCTTCAGGTCAGTGCTCATTTGCGTTCGGTCCCCGAGTATGACTCCGGGCAGGACCGCGGGGGCATCACCCACCGTCGACTGTGCAGCCTGAACCGTCGATGCGCGCAGATCGGAGAAGACGTCCATCACCGCGCTGAGCCGGTCAGCCGGTAGGGGCACGATCTCCTCATCTCCCCACGGGTGCAGCACCGCCGTGGCACTGTCCCCAGCCTCGGTCGCCTGTGTGTTCATGCGGCCTCGGTAGCGGTGACCCGGACGCAGGGCCGGTCGATCCTCATGCAGAATGAGCACCGCTTCCGCGTTCGTGCGGGTCTGCGAGGCACTTCCGGGAGCGTGCAGCGAGTCCACACGGACCGTCACCCGCTCACGCAGGCGTCCCTGGAAGTCCGATGTGGCCAGCGGTTGCGGGTCATGAAGCACGCGGAAGGAGATGTCCGCGGGTCCAGCGTTCTTCACCGCTTCGCTCCACCCGCTGGTCTCATGGCCCCGCTGCGTCATGGTCACGCTGCAAGCGACGGCGACCAGCACCGTGCCGCACAGCACCATCTGCACCGCAAACCCCGCACTCCGCCTCACTGCAGCTCGGGCAGTGAACGGCCAGCCGACCATCGACACGAGCAGCAGGCCCAGGCACAACACGACACCGCAGGCGGCTGCGAGTATTCGTGACTGGTCCCATTCCAGGTGCACGCCGCAGAGGGCCGCCGCGGCTGCTGCAAGTGCCGCCGGCAGCAGCCTCAGGTCCAGAGGCTTAGAGGCGTCCTGTGCTGGGCTCAACGTGTGAAGTGTCTCGGGCTGATCCGGCTGGGAAGGCGGTGTTCTGAACCCTGCTGTTCTGAACCCCGGCGTTCTGAACCCCATGGGGAGAGCCTCACCACGTCACCATGTCGGCGACATTCTCTAGGATTGCAGGGCCGATCCCGCTGACTGCGGCCAGCTCCTCAAGCGCCTGGAAGGGTCCGTGATCTTCGCGATAGGTCACGATCCGTTGGGATAGGGCCGGACCGATGCCGGGCAGCTGTTCAAGCTCGGCAGCATCTGCGGTGTTGATGTTGATGAGACTGGATTCCCCCTCGGTGGGTGAGGCAGGTGCCGTTACGTCTCCCCCGCCGCCAGGCGGAACGAATCCCTCATCCAGCTCATCACGCGTCGGCACCCAGATGAGACTGCCGTCGGTCACCTCAGCAGCGAGATTCACGCCCTCCTGCGCTGCGTCCAGCCGGAGCCCACCGGCACTGTCGATGGCCTCATACACCCGAGCTCCCGTCTCCAGCTCAACCACCTGCGGGTCTTTGACCGCACCCGCCACATGGACCAGTACCGGCCCGTGCTCCTGCCCGGGCTCCCGTTCCTCAACCAGGCGGTGATGGGTTTCCGCCGGCTGGGCAGTCTCCGCAGGCACCCCGTGAAGTGTCGGAGCCTCCGGGAGGTCCTGGGAGGACGAGCTGGACAATGGGTTGTGGGCACCTGTCACCCAAGACACCACCAGCCACGCGAGCACGGTGATGACGGGCAGGACGACAGCCGCTGCTCCCACCCGAAATCGGGTGGGTGACGCATAACGTTCCCGCCGTGCCGTGCGCATTCGCTCGCGTCGGCCGAGCTGCTGCTCCTCCTCATCCGCGTCTGTCGGGGTGCGGGGGTGCATGATCTCATCCCAGCTCGGCTGGTCCCGTCGTCTGAGTCGCCCAGCACCCGTGGGCTCTGCCGTCTCACGCGCCATGGCTTCACGCTAGGAGCAGCACCGCAGGAAGCCCGACGGCTCCCGGGCCAGGCGCAAACCTACGGCGTGTCTCAGCGGGGGGCTGCGGAGCTGGGGAAAGAGTAGGAGGCAGGTCGGGAGACGGTCACCGCCATGGCGCCCAGCCCCAAGTGGGCCCCCAGTGCGGGAGGAAGGTCCAGAACGGGCACCGGCCCGGAGACGGCCGGCTGCAGCGACTCTGCCAGGCGAAGCGCCTGCTGATACTCCCCGAAGCAGTGCACACCCAGCTGCACCTGGCCGGCTGCGGCAGCGTGCTCCTGCTGTGCTGCGGTACGGGAGACGGCGAGAAGGCGCTCAACGGCCCTCGGCCACGTCCGGGGGCGCTCCAACAGGTGCAGCTCTCCGTCCTTGAGTTCCAGTAGGGGCTTCACCCACAGCAGACTTCCCAGAAGCGACGCCAGCGCGGTGATACGCCCGCCCCGCCGCAGCTGCTCGAGACTCGGGACGGTCACAAATGCCGTGCTCGCAGCCGCGGTTCGCTCGGCCACCTCCGAGGTCTGCGCCAACGTGCCGCCAAGCTGGGCGGTGATGGCTGCTTCGATGACTGCGTGGCCCAGCGCCAGTCCGGCCTGCTTCGAGTCCACGACGTGCACAGGCACCGGAACCTCCTCCGCGGCCAGCCGTGCGGCGTCCACCGTGCCGGAGAGCCGGCTCGAGAGGTGCACAGACACGATCCCCGCGAACCCCTCTTTGGCCAGGGCCCGGTATGTCTCAGCCAGGCGACCCGGCGATGGACGGGAGGTCCGCACTGCAGCCCCCTGCGCCAAGGCGAGGGGAAGATCACGCCGCAGCTCCTCGGAGGCCTCCGGGTAGATCTGGGTCTCGTGGTGAGAACGCTCGATCATCACCGGAATCGGCACCTGCACCACGGTGCGGGCAAGCCGTCCGAGCCGAACTCCCCCGGCGTCGTCCTGCGGCAGCGCCGCAGCGGAGTCGGTGACGACGGCGATCCGCCCCCGCCGACGACGCCGGCTCGGCTTGGGACCGCGGATAGCGGAGCGGCGAGCCTCCAGCCGAGCCTCGACCGAAGCCAACCATGCCTCGGTACGGGCCTCGGCCTCAGCCTGTGCGGACATCAGCCGGTGACGACGTTGACCAGCTTGGGTGCACGCACAATCACCTTGCGCACACCGCCGCCCTCTTCGACATACTTCTGAATCTTCGGCAGAGCCAGCGCCTGAGCTTCCAGATCCTCGGCCGAGATGTCAGCGGGAACCTCGAGCTTGTCGCGCAGTTTGCCCTTGACCTGCACCACCGCAGTGACGGTGTCCTCCACCAGGAGTGCTTCATCGAAGGCAGGCCAGGTGCTATTGGCGACCGAGGCCTCATGTCCCAGCATCGCCCACATGTCTTCCGCGGTGTAGGGAGCCACCAGAGAGAGGATCTGCGCAATGACCTCCACGGCTTCGCGCACCGCCGGGTCGGAGCCGCCGGCGCCGGTGTCGATCTCCTTGCGCGCCGCGTTGACCAGCTCCATCACGCGGGCCACGACCACGTTGTACTTCTGGTCATCCAGGAGCTGCTGAGCCTCTGAGATGGTGCGGTGAGTGACCGCGCGCAGGGCTGACGAGCCTGCGGCGGGGTCTACGCCGCGCTCAGAGGTGACGTCCTGAGCCAGCCGCCAGGCGCGCGCCAGGAACTTCGCGGAGCCCCCCGGGGAGACGTCAGCCCAGTCGACGTCGTCCTCCGGCGGAGATGCGAAGACCATGGTCAGGCGCACAGCGTCGACGCCGAAGTGGTCCAGCTGCTCGCCCAGGTTGACCCCGTTGCCCAGCGACTTGGACATCGCTTTGCCACCGTTGAGGACCTGTCCCTGATTCATCAGCGCCTTGAACGGCTCCGTGAAGTTCACCAGACCCAGGTCGTAGAGGACCTTGGTGAAGAAGCGGGAGTAGAGCAGGTGGAGAATGGCGTGCTCGACGCCCCCGACGTACTGATCCACCGGCAGCCACTGGTTGACCTGCTCGGTGGGAAAGACCTGCGACTCGTTCGTCGGGTCGATATACCGAATGTAGTACCAGGAGGAGTCCACGAAGGTGTCCATCGTGTCAGTGTCCCGGGTACCCGGTCCACCGCAGGCGGGGCAGGTCACATTGACCCACTCCTCGGCTCCGGCCAGAGGTGATTTGCCCTTGGGCGCCAGCTGTTCGCCGCGCAGGTCGGTCGGCAGCTGCACGGGCAGCTGGTCCTCCGGCACCGGCACCTCACCGCACGCCGCGCAGTGGATGATGGGGATGGGTGCGCCCCAGAACCGCTGACGCGAGAGCAGCCAGTCGCGGAGTCGATAATTGACCTTCGATTCGCCCAAGCCTTCCGCCTCGAGAATCTCGATGGACTTGGCGATGGCCTCGGTCTTGGACAGTCCGTCCCACTTCGGAGAGTTGACGGCTACACCGTCGCCGGCGGTGGCGGTGCCGGTCTCTGCGGGATTCTTCTCCCCGGTGTCGACCACCACGTTGACGGGGATCCCCATCGCCAGGGCGAACTCGAGGTCTCGCTGATCGTGAGCGGGCACGCCCATCACTGCACCGGTGCCGTAGTCCGCGAGGACGTAGTCAGAGGCCCACACGGGGATTCGCTCACCGGTGAGGGGATGCACGGCCCAGCGGCCGAGGAAGACACCGGTACGCTCACGATCGGCGGACTGGCGCTCGATCTCTGAGACGCTGCCGAGCTTCTCCCGGTAGGCCTCCAGCTCGGCTCGCTGGGCGTCGGTGACCAGCTCCAGCGCCAGATCGGCATCGGCGGCGACGACCATGAAGGTCACACCGTAGAGGGTATCCGGACGAGTCGTGAACACCTCCAGCTCGCGTGCGCCGTCGCTGTCGGCCGCTTCCACGGTGTAGCGCACCGAGGCACCCGTGGAGCGTCCGATCCAGTTGCGCTGCATCGCCAGGACGCGTTCGGGCCAGGTGCCCTCGAGGTCCTTCATGTCATCGAGGAGCCGGTCGGCGTAGTCGGTGATCTTGAAGTACCACTGGTTCAGGGCCTTCTTGATGACTGCGGTTCCGCAGCGCTCGCAGACGCCCTCCCCTACCACCTGCTCATTGGCCAGCACGGTCTGGCAGGAGGGGCACCAGTTGACCGGCGAATCCTTCCGGTACGCCAGGCCCTGCTTGTAGAACTGCAGGAACAGCCACTGGGTCCACCGGTAGTAGATGGGATCGGAGGTGTGCAGGCGCCGGCTCCAGTCAGCGCTGATCGCGTAGCGCTTGAAGCTGGCGGCCTGCGTCTCGATGTTGTTGTAGGTCCACTCCGCCGGATGAGCGTTGTTCTTGATGGCGGCGTTCTCCGCCGGCAGACCGAACGAGTCCCAGCCGATGGGATGCAGAACGTTGTAGCCGCGCAGCCTCCAGTAGCGCGCGGGAACGTCGCCGATCGCGAAGGCCTCCGCGTGGCCCATATGCAGGTCACCCGAGGGATAGGGGAACATGTCGCACACGTACTTCTTGGGCCGAGGATCACTCTGATCCACGGTGAAGGTCCCGTTCTGCTCCCAGAACGGAAGCCAGCGGGCCTCGATCTCGCGGAAATCGTAGGCCTTCTTCTCGGCAGCTGCGCGGGTCTCGCTCACCAGTGGGGCACCTCGGGTCACTCGTCGGGTTCTCGGCACACGGATGTGCCTTCACGGAAAATTCAACTCGCCTTAGTCTAGTTCCTTTCCATCCCTGGTTAGGCTGAGGTTCGTGCACACCACAGACCAGTCGAGACGCCAGGCTCCCTTGAGCTCCTCTTCAGAGACTCTCCGCCCGTGGGTGGGGTACCCGCACCGAGAAGGTGAGCGCCACCGTGTTCCGGTCCGGTGGGACGACGACGGCACACCACTGAGCGCTGAGGTGGCCCTGTGGCGCTACGCCCCCGTAGGTCCCGGCGGATCGCGACCTCGGCTTCTGCTGATCCACGGCTTACGCGGAGATCACCACGGTATGCAGTTGATCGTGGACGCCCTGCCGGAGTTCGAAGTGCTGGTGCCGGATCTCCCCGGTTTCGGGGAAACCGAGCCCGTCTCCGACGCTGCGGGCCGGCGGGTTGAGCACACGCTCAGGGTGTACGCGGACCTGGTCGAGGCCCTCGCCTCTGAGCTGGGCCTCAGCGAGTCCGACGTGCTGTCCGGTCATTCCTTCGGCACGATCGTCACCGCAGCACACTGTGCCCGGCCCCGCCGGGGGCGCCGCTGGGCCGGACTCGTCCTCTCAGCACCCATCAGCAATGAGGTGTTCCGGGGCAGACTGCTGCCCGGGGCCGCAGTGGTTGAGCTCTACTACCGGCTCAGCCAGCTTCTGCCGGAACGCTACGGCAACGAGTTCCTCCGCTCGCGGACCATTCTCTCCGTGACGAACCTCACGATGGGAGCGGATCACGACCCCCTGGTGAGTTCTTACGTCCGGGACCAGCACAGCCAGCACTTCGGCGGCTACACGGACCGCCAGACACTGCTGGAGGCCTACCACTGCTCCAGCCGCCACACGGTCATGGACTATGCGTCGGATCTTCACCTGCCAGTGCTGCTGCTGCCCGGGGCCAAGGATAAGCTCAGCACTGAAGAGGGCCGACGCCGCCTGCGAGACCAGCTGCCCGACGGACGTCTGGAGGTGATTCGCGGCGGAGGCCATTTGGTGCACTACGAGAAGCCCGCCCAAATCGCTCGCTCCATCCGTCGGTTCGTCGCTGAAGTCGAGAGTCGCTGAGCGGACCTTGGAGGCAGCTCAGAACTGCAGCGACGCGACGTCGTCAACCGCTATGCGCAGGGCCCGCCCCTCCCCAGACGGGCCAGCACTGGCGGTGCGGCGAACGCGCCGTATCTCGGCGACGACGTCTGCGGCCTGCGCGTAGCTGAAGAACAGCAGCCAGCGGTGCCGGCCATCCTCCATGGGGGCCGGGCCGATCCACTCCAGGTTCTTCGGAAGGTTCAGACGCTGCAGGAACGTCTCGGCCTCCGTAGCCGCGCCCGTCAGCGAGAGCATGCGCACGGCCGGGGGTAGGCTCAGCTCCAAGCGACTATAGAGCTCCTTACGTGCGTAGCCCACGGGATCCCACCGCACCAGGGCGGCCGTGAGCTCCTCATGGTCGGCTGTCACCACCACCGTCCCCGAGGAGCTGCCATCCCGGCCGTGAGGTCGCACCAAAGACGCGGCCCGGAACCAGCGGGCCAGAACCTGCCGCGGGACATCGAGCCCCTCGCGGTTCAGCTGCGCATCCCCGTCCAGCAGCAGCGCGGCGGCGTATCCGGAGACCGCCGTCGGCTCCACTCCGGGGGTGCTGACCACCAGAGCGGGCTGGTCCCCCACGTCCGTGACGGGATGATCTGCGGTTGACGAGATCACGGTGGTGTTGGGAAATGCTCGGCCCAGTTCCTGCGCAGTCCGGTCCGCACCCCGTGCACCCGCCCGGAACACGGTATGGCCGCATTCCGCGCAGCGATGCTGTCGGTGATGCAATCCGCACCAGCGGCAGCGCAACGCCCGGGTCTGCCCGTGATGGGCCGGCAGCGCCAACGGGCCGTGGCAGTCCGGGCAGGTCTGGCGAGTCCTGCATCGCTCGCACAGCACGGCAGGGACAAATCCGGAACGCCCCACCTGCACCAGCACCGGGCCATGACGCAGCCCTTCCCGGGCGGCACGGTAGGCAGCAGCCGGCAGTCGTGCCTGCCGGAAGGCAGGGTCACGCTCCTGCTGATAGGAGTCTGCGGTGGAGACCATCAGAGGGGAGGCGGCCCGGCGCGCCTCGCGCGTCGCCGAACGGTCCTCAAGCCAGCCGCGCTCAACGAGGCGCTGCACCTCCAGACTCCGGTGGGTGGAGAGGAACAGGATGCCGGCGTCGCTCTGAACGCTGCGCAGCAGGGCGACCTCACGGGCGTGGTGATAGGGGGCGCGCGGCTCTGCATGGGTGGAGGCATCGTCGTCGAGCATGACGATCAGCCGCAGGTTCTGCACGGGCGCAAAGACTGCTGAGCGGGTGCCTACGGCAATGCTGGCCTGACCGTAACGCAACCGCAGGTACGAGCGGTAGCGCGGGGTGGGTCCCATATCGGAGGTAAGCCGGGCCACCTCATCCGTTCCAAGTTCGCGCTCCAGCAGCTCGGCCACCCGGTCCGTATCCCGCTGATCCGGCAGGACGACGACCGCCCCGCCGCCCGCCGCGCGGCACTCTTGCACCGCCGTCAGGATCTTGTGATCCCATCCGTCAGGACCGTAGGACTTCAGAGCAGTGTCAGCCTGGCGCGCTCCGACCGTCCCCGCCTCCGGGCGCCGCACCTCTGGGCCAGGAGAAGGGAACTCGGCGAACTCCTTCTCCACGCGGGCAACGCGCGGCGGGACCGCAGCCCGCAGCACGTCAGTCGTGGCCCCTGCATAGCGCTCGGCTACCCGTTCGGCCAGCAGCCGAACATCCTCCGAGAGCACCGGAAGAGCGGAGACGACGCTGGAGATGAGGCTCAGGCGCGAAACAGTGCCCGGCTTCTCCGTGCGGCTCAGGACCCACCCGGCCATCTCGCGACCGGAGAATCGCACTTTGACGCGACCGCCGGGCACCACCTTGGCACTGAGATCGATCGGCACCGCATAGTCGAAGGGTCTGTCCAGGTGAGGCACCGGGGTCTCCAGCAGCACCTGCGCCACCGGAAGATCCTCCGCACTGCCCGCCGGCAGCTTGGGGGCCGGCGGCGGCGCGAGGGCATCGAGCAGCGCGGGCTGGTGCCCCTGATCACTGCCGTGAGACTCGGCCCCGCCGTGCTGATTCATACCCTCGATGCTATCGGTCGCCTCGGACGGCGCTCTCTGCCGGCCGGGCTCTGACAGAATGAACCGGCTGCACCCGCTGAACACAGCCCAGCGGGTGCAGCCGACCATTGAGATTTGACCGTCAGGAGCAGCAGATGAGTTCGACCGTGGGGATCGTCGTCACCGATACCTATCGTCCCGGAGACGGTGACAACGACACCGCGCCGCTGATCGCAGCCCTCTCGGCACTGGACATTGCCGCGGAACCAGTGATCTGGCATGCCTGGGAACCCCGCTCCGACGCCGGCTATGACCTGCTGGTGCTGCGTTCTCCCTGGGACTATTCCGAGAGAGAGGCCGAGTTCCGCGCGTGGCTTGCCCGTGCGGCCGATGCCGTACCGGTGCTGAACCCGCCCGCTCTGGTGGAGTGGAACCTCGACAAGCTCTACCTGCAGGACCTGCAGCGCCTGGGCGTGGAGGTGGTGCCTACGCAGTGGGTCACCAGTCCTGCGGAGCTGGCGGCCGCGCTCTCTTCCCACGGCGGTGACTGGGTTGTGCTGAAGCCTTCGGTCTCAGCCGGGGCACTGAACACCGGGTTGATGCGCGCTAACTCCGCCGAGGCAGAGGAGCTGGGACGACAGATTCTCACTCTCGGCCGCACCGTGATGGTCCAACCGGAGGTCCCCGAGCTGTCCGAGGGGCTGGAGAAGGCCCTGTACTTCTTCGACGGCGAGTTCACCCATGCGATCTCCAAGGGAGCCCTGCTCGAACGGGGCGGTGGTTTCCGCGGCGGCTCATATCAGGAGAACCCCCAGCTCGTCACCGCGGCGGAGACCGAACGCGCCTTCGGGGCCAAAGTCCTCGACGCTGTCGCCAGGGCCACGGGCCAGCCGCTTCCCCTCTATGGGCGGATCGACATTGTCACCTCAGGCCGATGGGGCACCGTGCTGCTGGAGGCCGAGCTGTTCGAGCCGGCGCTGAATCTTCACCGGGCACCGGCAGCGGCAGCCGTACTCGCCCGGGCCATTGCACGTCAGCTCTGATAGGTGGCGGGCCGGAGCCCGCCGTCATCGGAGGTCAACGTCTCGGCGCCGGGAATCCGATCGGTGTTCTGAGCGGCGACGCACTGCCAGTCACCGGCACCATGTCGGTGCATCACGAAGGTGAAGACGCCCCGGCGCTCACCCGCCTCAGACTGAGTACCCGCCGGGAGGTGCGCCTCGGGGGCACCCTCGCGGGTGGTTCCGACAGACTCAGGGTCACTGCTGCCGGAGTCATGACCCGGCAGTGTCTGTCCGGTCAGCGTCCACAACGCGTGGACCACGGCGACGTCCGGGCCGAGGTCGCGTGTCTTGATCCGCTCCAGGCTCATTCTGGAAGCCCCGAAGATCCTGCGAAAGCCGTAGTCGTGCGCCGCCCGGATTCGGCGTCGGTTCTCAAACCACAGACCCACAACATTGACAAAGTCCGCGTCCGGGGCGAACAGCTCCGCTAGCGCCCCGGCGTCGGCGGCGTTCCAAGCTTCGGCGAAGCGGCAGGCGATCTCTCCGGGCTTGTGAAGCTTGGGGTCACGCGAGGTCCCGGCCCGGGGTTCTGAGGCAGGCGACGTCGTCTCCGTCTGTTCCGGTCCCTCAGTCATGATGACCCCCTGGGACTGACACTGTCCGACCCCCTGGGACCTTAGGCCCCGAAGAAGGACTTCAGCGCTTCAACCCGGTCAAGACGCTCCCAGGGGAAGTCCACGCCCTTGCGACCGAAGTGACCGTTCTTCGCCGTCTCGCGGTAGATGGGTCGCTTCAGGTCAAGATCTTCGATGATGCCCAGTGGACGGAGATCAAAAACCTCACCAATGGCTTCGGAGATCCGGACGGGGTCAACGTGCTCGGTGCCGAAAGTCTCCACGTAGATACCCACGGGCTGGGCCCGGCCGATGGCATAGGCGATCTGGATCTCCGCTCGATCCGCCAGCCCGGCGGCCACGACGTTCTTGGCGACCCAGCGCATCGCGTAGGCCGCCGAACGATCCACCTTGGACGGATCCTTTCCGGAGAAGGCCCCACCGCCGTGGCGGGCGAACCCGCCGTAGGTGTCCACGATGATCTTGCGACCGGTCAGTCCCGCATCTCCCACCGGGCCGCCGATGACGAATGGCCCGGAGGGATTGATGATCTCCGAGACTGCGGAGACGTCCAGGCCCGAGGCTTCGATGACCGGGGCGATGACCAGAGAAGAGATATCGTCGTGGAGCTGAGCCTGCTGGGTCTCTGCAGTGTGTTGGGTCGAGACCACCACCGTGTCCAGGTTCACGGGCCGGTCCCCGTCGTAGCCGATGGTGACCTGAGTCTTGCCGTCGGGCCTCAGATACTCCAGCTGACCGTTCTGCCGCACCTCCGTGAGGCGCGCCGACAGACGGTGGGCCAGAGCGATTGGGGTGGGCATGTATTCGTCGGTCTCATTGGTGGCGTAGCCGAACATGATGCCCTGGTCGCCTGCACCTTGGGCGTCCCGGGGGTCCTCGGCCTCACCCTGACGCTTTTCCAGGGAGTTGAAAACGCCGCCGGCGATCTCTGCCGACTGCTGGCCGATGCTCACCGAGACACCGCAGCGAGCGCCGTCGAACCCGTTGGCAGAGGAGTCATAGCCGATGTCCAGCAGCGTGGAGCGGACGATCTGGGGGATCTCGACATAGCCCGAGGTCGTGACCTCTCCGGCGACGTGCACCAGGCCGGTCGTGGTCAGCGCTTCCACCGCCACACGGGAGTCAGGATCCACGCTCAGCAGCGCGTCAAGAATGGCGTCGGAGACCTGGTCACAGATCTTGTCCGGATGCCCGATCGTCACCGACTCGGAGGAGAACAGACGCAGAGCCTGCGCCGGACGGTGAGCGGATGCTGCTGCGCTGCTGGTAGTCACCCCGTTATCCTACCGCCGCACCGCCTGGACCAGCACGACGACGTCATACGGCGTAAGAGCTCCTCAGTACCGAGAAATGGCGCGCCGGGCAGAATCAGTGCGCTGCTCAGGATTGGCGATGTCCACGGTGGCATGCAGGACGCTGACGCCGTCGGGTGAGGCCAGCAGTGGGGTCAGCTGAAGGAACGCGACCTGGGGGTGGTTGTCCTTGAGGATCGCGATGCGCTGGACCGTCTCCTCCAGCGCCGCGATGTCGACGCTGGGCAGCGATTGGTAGCCGAAGAGCTTTTTCGCCGCGCGCGGAGCGCGGATGAGCCGGCGCACATCCTTGTCGGTCATGGGGGGCACCGCGTGGGACCAGTCGTCGAGGAGGTCGACGGCGTCGCCTGAGACTCCGAAGGAGACCACCGGTCCCATCATGGGATCTTCGATGGCTCGCAGGATGCAGCCCTGACCGGTCGGCGCCATGGACTGGACTTCCAGACCGGGCGTGCCGTATCGGGCAAGTTCTCGCCGCATTTCGGTGATGACCCTCCTGAGGGCCTCCGGGGAGTCGATGTTCAGCTTGACGCCGCCGAGGTCCAGGCGGTGCCGCAGGTAGGTGTTGGTGGACTTCACCACCACGGGGTACCCGAGCTCCTCGGCCGCCTCGACGGCCTGCTCAGGAGTGTCGAACGCGATCGAGGGCATCAGCTCCACACCGTAGAGGCCCAGCAGCTGCGAGGTCTGGGTCTGAGTGAGACGTCTGAGCTCAGCACCGGACACATCGCTCAGCCACTCCTCCAGCAGGGCATCTGCTGTGCGTGCGGTAGCCGTCCCCTCCAGCCCCTGGGGCGTGAAGGTCTCACCGATCCCTTCGGCTCGCCACCGCTGGTAGCGGACCACCTTGGACAGAGCCGCCACAGAGCGCGTCGGCGAGGAGAAGATGGGCACGCCCTGCTGCAGCGCCCCGTTTTCAATGACGGGTCCCGCATTGCCGATGAAGTTCTGCGGCACCTTCGAGTCCAGGATGCCGATTAGCGACATCACCATCGGCTTGGTGTGACCGCGGGCGGTCTCGGAGATGGCCCGCGCGTGGTCATGGTGCTCTCCCGTGATGGTCGGCTGCAGGCACACCGCCAGCGCATCAACGTCCTCGTCCATGAACAGTGACTGAAGCGCCGCTGTCAACCGTCCAGCTGCCTCCCGCTGAGAGCCCTCGAGGTCGAGGGCATCGTCCAGCCGGGTGGTCTCCAGGCCGTAGGACTCCGCGGCGTCGACCAGAACGCGACTCATCGACGGAGAGTTGGAGAGGACGCCTAGGCGATTGCCGGCGGGCAGAGGCTGGGTGGCCAGCACCTGCAGCACGTCCATCAGAGAGTCATGGTTGCCGGCCTGGATAACGCCGGAATTGTCCAGCATGGAGTCCACCGCTCCACGAGGTGCGCGTGTGGTGCGCACCTCGTGACCGGGCGGCAGTCGTCGGCCCATCACGTCGGTCTTGCCCACCACGACCGGTTTGGTCAGCGACAGCCGTCGCGCGATCCGGGAGAACTTTCGGGGGTTGCCAAAGGACTCGAGGTAGACCCCCACGGCGCGTGTGGCGGCGTCGTCCTCGAAGTACTGCATGGCGTCATTGCCCGAGAGGTCGGCGCGATTACCTGCGGAGATGACGGCGCTCAGCCCGAGCTCGCGCCGGTAGGCCTGGGCGTAGAGGGAGACGCCTACCGAGGCGGACTGGGTGAAGAGTCCCACTCCCCCGCGCAAGGGCATCTGAGGGGACAGCGAGGCGTTGAGCGAAACGTCCGGATCGGTGTTGATCAGCCCCACTGACGCCGGGCCGATGACCCGCATGCCCCAGCTTCGGGCCAGGCTGACCAGTTCGCGCTGGTCGATCGGACCGGAGCCGGCGTCGCGGGCGATCCCGTCGGTGACCACCAGAATCCCCTTGACCCCGTGGCGCCCGCAGTCCCGAACCACCTGCGCCAGCTGGTCCGCGGGCACGGCGATAACGGCCAGGTCGATCTCCTGCCGAATATGCTCCAGGGAGGAGTAGGCGGGGGTGCCGCCGACCTCGAACGCCTCGGGATTGACCGAATGGATACCGCCGGTGAACCGACCCTCCACGAGGTTCTGCAGCAGGTGGTAGCCCACGGATCCGTACTCACGGGACGCACCGATGACGGCGACCTGCGCGGGAGCCAGCAGCTCACCTACGCTGCGCGCCTCAGCGCGGTGCTCCCGAGCTTCCATCACGGCTCGGGACTTCTCAGTGGGGTCAATCGAGAACTTCACAAAGATGACGTCATCCTCGAAGCTTCGCTGGATCTCATAGCCGGCCTCACTGAAGACTGCGAGCATCTTGCGGTTCTGCGGGAGCACCTCCGCGGAGAACAGCTCGATGCCGCGCTCACGTCCGGCGGCAGCCAGGTGCTCCAGCAGAATGGACCCGAGCCCGCGCCCCTGGTGGGCGTCGGCGATATTGAAGGCCACCTCCGCCTCATTCGTGCCTTCGATGCGGTCGTAGCCGCCGACGCCGATAATCTCCTGCTCCCCCGAGGGGCTGGCCAGCAGGATCACCAGCGACACCCGATCCACGTGGTCCACGTGGGTGAAGCGCTCGAGCTCCTTCTCCGTGAGGGTGGACTTGTAGGTGAAGTAGCGCAGATAGATGGAGGACTCCGACTGCCCGGCGTGCATGCGCGCAAGCCTCTCGGCATCCTCGGGCGCCACGGGCCTCAGCTGCGCTGCTGCACCGTCTCGCAGGACGACATCGGCCTCCCAGTGGGCCGGATATCCGCTGACTTCGGCTCTTCCACCCATAGGATTCAGGGTAGCCGCAGTTCCGCCCGCAACCCACCCCCGTGGCATCGTGCCCGGATGACAAGGACCTGACCCACCAACTATGGCCCGCCGATCCAGCTCCCGCTCCAGCGACTCAGCTCCTCCGGTGACTCCGGAGGAGAACATCATCGACATCGACGTCTCCGCGGAGATGGAGACCTCGTTCCTGGAGTACGCGTATTCGGTGATCTACTCGCGGGCGCTGCCCGATGCTCGCGACGGCCTCAAGCCGGTGCAGCGACGCATCCTCTACATGATGTCGCAGATGGGTCTGCGCCCGGAGAAGGGGCATGTGAAGTCCGCCCGCGTCGTGGGCGAGGTGATGGGCAAGCTGCACCCTCACGGTGATGCGGCCATCTATGACGCTCTGGTGCGTATGGCTCAGCCCTTCGCGCTGCGGCTGCCACTGGTCGACGGACATGGGAACTTCGGCTCACTCGACGACGGCCCGGCGGCCCCGCGTTACACCGAGGCACGCATGACCGCCGCTGCGACGGCCATGACCGCGGACCTGGACGAGGACGTCGTCGACTTCGAAGCCAACTATGACAACCAGCTCACCCAGCCCTCCGTCCTGCCCAGCGCGTTCCCGAACCTCCTGGTCAATGGCGCTTCCGGGATCGCGGTGGGCATGGCCACCAACATGGCCCCGCACAATCTGCGCGAGGTCGTAGCCGGGGCCCGGCATCTGATCCTGAATCCTGAGGCCACACTCGAGGACATCATGGTCCACATCCCGGGTCCGGACCTGCCCTCCGGCGGCCGGATCGTGGGGCTGGACGGTGTCCGGGACGCGTACCGCACCGGTCGCGGCAGCTTCAAGACCCGGGCCAAGGTGAGCATCGAACAGGTCTCGCCCCGGCGCACCGGCATTGTGGTCACGGAGCTTCCCTACATGGTGGGGCCGGAGAAGGTCATTGAGAAGATCAAGGACGCAGCGCAGTCCAAGAAGCTGACCGGCGTCGCCGACGTCCTGGATCTGACCGACCGTAAGCATGGTCTGCGGATGATCATCGAGCTCAAGGCCGGCTTCAATCCACAAGCGGTGCTCGCCCAGCTCTACCGCCTCACACCGTTGGAGGACTCCTTCGGCATCAACAATGTGGCTCTGGTCGACGGCCAGCCGCGCACCATGGGTCTGCTGGAGATGCTGCAGGTCTACGTCGACCACCGGATCGATGTGGTGCGACGCCGCACCTCCTACCGGCTGGGTAAGCGCCGCGACCGGCTGCACCTGGTCGAAGGTCTGCTCGTGGCGATCCTCGACATCGACGAAGTCATCCAGATCATCCGTGCCGCCGAGGACACCGCCACGGCGCGCGAGCGGCTGATGAGCATCTTTGACCTCTCCCACCCCCAGGCCGAGCACATTCTGGAGCTGCGCCTGCGGCAGCTGACCCGTTACTCCACCATTGAGCTGGAACAGGAGAAGCAGCGCCTGGAGGAGGAGATCGCGGAGCTCACCGCGATCCTGGAGTCGGAGTCCCGCCTGCGTGAGGTGGTCGCGGATGAGCTCGGCGACGTCGCGGAGAAGTACGGAGACGACCGCCGGACCGAGCTGCTGGACTCCGAAGCTGTAGAGCCGACGGCGCCTGCCGCGGCCGCCAAGGCCGACGACGCCGGCACCTCTCTCCAGATCCCTGATGCCCCCTGCTGGGCACTGCTGTCGACCTCCGGCATGCTCGCCAGAACCACTGATCGCTCCGGGCTGGTGCACCCGGGGCGCCGCTCCCGCCATGACGCTCTGCAGTCGCTGGTGGCAACCACTGCCCGCGGCGAGATCGGCGCGGTCACCTCCGCCGGACGCATGATCCGCGTACCGGTAGTCGATATGCCCGCCCTGGTGGTCGCCTCAGGTAGCGTGAACCTCAATCAGGGCACCAAGGTCAAGGACTTCCTCACCCTGGACAAGCGCGAGGAGCTCGTGGGCTTCGTCCCCCTAGACACGGTGATCGCTCTGGCCACCAGGGAGGGACGCGTCAAGCGCGTGAACCCGGAGTACCCCCTGAACCGTGACGATTGGGAGGTCATCACGCTCAAGGACAAGGACGCGGTGATCGCCGTAGAGATTGCCGCGCACGACGCCGACCAGCTGGTCTTCGTCTCCCGCGGCGCCCAGCTGCTGCGCTACGACGCTGCCCTCGTTCGCCCCCAAGGCCGGACCGGCTCGGGTGTGGCGGGCATGAAGCTCTCCGAGGACGACGCGGTGATTGGGTTCTCCGTCATCCCAGCAGCCGCAGCGGAACAGGAGGCCGGGGCCGTCGTCGTCACCGTAGCGGCAGGAAGCGAAGCCCTGGAAGGCCTCGAAGCCGGCAGCATCAAAGTGAGCGACCTCTCGGAATTCCCGTCCAAAGGCCGGGCGACCGGAGGCGTCCGGGCCCACCGCTTCCTGCGCGGTGAAGACCACCTGAGCCTGGGCCGGGCAGTCCTCGCACCGCCTATGGCTGCCGCCAAGAACGGCTCCGCCCGCACGGTGCCCGCTGAGATGTCACGTCGTGACGCCTCCGGCGTGCCGCTGGAGCAGGGCATCGACGCGGTGGCCTCCAGTCCGGAGGTGCTCTCGCAGACGCTCGTCACACGCCCGTAATCTCCGACACGCTTTACTACACAACGTAGAAGAACTGCGCTGATCGGCGTATCGTAGTAATGCACCGGGTGATACCGGAGCATCGTTAGTGAGTGTGAAGGAGTAGGCGCGATGGCCAGTCTCGGCGATCTTGAGCGTTCGGTGATGACTCTGCTGTGGGACGGCGGAGCGTCTTTGAGCGCCAATGAGGTGCGCGACCAGCTCGATGAGGGCCTGGCCGTGACCACGGTGCTCACCGTCCTGTCCCGTCTGGAGAAGAAGGGCATGGTCCGCCGCGAGCGTTCGACCCGCCCCCACCGCTACTCAGCCACCGCCTCCCGTGAGGAGCACACGGTCGAGATGCTCAATGAGGTCCTCGGCACCGCTCTTGATCGTGAGGCCGTCCTGGCACGTTTCATCGGCGGGGTCTCCGACTCCGAGGCCGCCGCACTCCGCAAGATTCTGCGCTAGTTCCGCGGCGCGCACATGTCGCGCCCCCTCTCCCCGAGGTGGCCCGCACCCCCGCTCACGCCGCCGCACGGGTCCCTGACCTCGCGGCTCCCAGTCCGCTGGTGCGGACCTTCACGCCTTGAAGCGTTAGTTCCGCGGCGCGGACATGTAGCACCCGCTCTCCCCGAGGTGGCCCGCACCCCGGCTCACGCGGCCGCACGGGGCCCTGACCCCGCGGCTCCCGATCCGCTGACGCGGACCTTCACGCCTGAAGCCCGCCCACGGCAGAGTGTGCTCAAACTGCAGCAAAAGGGCAGGATCGGCGCTGCTCGTTACAGTTTCGGCACACTCTCTGTCGGCACACCCGCCCGGGCGAGCGGTAAGCTGGTGCTCCAGTGGAACCCCTCGCACTCTTTCTCGCCATTCTCGCTGCGGCCCTCGCCGTGCCGGTGCCCAAGCTGCTGCACCAGGCACGTTTCCGGGCACGCTCGCCCTGGGCTGCCATGCTGCTCTGGCAGGCGATCGCTCTGGCTGGTGGCCTCTCCCTCATCGGGGCGCCCCTGATATTCGGCCTCTCCCCCTTCGGCGACTCACCCCTGGATGCGACCATCACCGCAGTCTCGCTCGTCACCACGGAAGACCTCTCGGCGCTGGACGAGCACAATGTCCACCCCGTGCATCTCTTCGCCCTCTGCTTGGCCGTGCTTCTCGCCGGCCATCTGCTGCTGACCCTGGCCCGCACCTACCTCCGGGTGCTCTCGGCACGACGACGCCACCGTCAGCTGGTGCACCTGCTCTCCACTCCCCCTGAATCAGGCGCAGACGTGCGCCAGCTCGGCCCGCTGACCGAGGCTCATATCATCGAGCACGATGCACCGTTGGCCTACTGCCTTCCGGGGCGCACCCACGCCAGTTCGGTCACGGTGCTCTCCCGCGGGCTGCTGGAGCAGCTCACGCGCGAGGAGCTGGCGGCCGTCGTCGCCCATGAACGGACCCATCTGCAGCAGCGCCACCATCTGTTGACCATGGCCTTCGAAGCCTGGTACCGGGCCCTGCCGTGGCTGCCCACCACCCGCTACGGACGCGAGGCCGTGCTGGAACTGACGGAGATGCTCGCCGACGACGGCGCCCTACGTGAGCACACCCGCGATGACCTCTTACGATCCCTGGCCCTGAGCACCCCGGAGAGCAGCACTGAGAGCGCCTCGCAGTCCGCTCCCGCCGAGACGCTCGCCGCCACCCCAGGCGCCACCGGGGTACTGATCACCACCGCGCGACTGCAGCGGCTTCTGGTTCCCAGACCAGGGCTGAGCAGAAGCTCCCTCGCCGGCGTCGTTCTTCTGGCCCTGGGGCTGCTGGCCGTCCCCACCGGTCTCATCCTGCTGAGCTGACCGCATGGCGAAGCCCCGGGCCTTTACCAGGATCCCGGGGCTTCGTCAGCGAACGGTCGCGGATGAACACATCGGCTACTGGCGGCTGAGGAAGTCCTCGGCACCGCCCACCAGCTCGGTATGGGCCTGTTCCAGGCCGGGCTTATTCACTAGCGAGGCAATCTCCGCGGCGAACTCCTCGACGGTGTAGAGCTTGCCTGCGGCTTCACGCCGCGCTTCGATCGCGCCCGGCTGCGCACGGTCCAGCAGGGTTGCGGTGATCGTCCCCTCGATCATGTCGCCGGAGACGACAGTGAGGGTGATGCCCTTCTCGTCAAATTGTGGGACCATCTCGCGCAGGGCGTCCTCGCCGGCACGCTTGGAGCGCGCCACGGGCTCATAGGCGTCCATCGTGGCCGTCTGATTGATGAAGTGTGCCTGGTGGCTGGTGACGAAGACGATCTGCGAGCCAGCGGGCATCACTTCCAGCGCGGCCTTGACCATGTTGACCTGAGCGTCGCGGTTGAGCTTGAGCGCGTAGTCCTCACCCCGGTCAGCCTCCATGCCGCCGGAGGCGTTGAGGATCAGCAGGTCCAGCGAGCCGAAGTTTTCCACAGCAGCGTCCACCAGCGTTTTAGCTCCGGTGTCCTCGGTGAGGTCGGCTCCTACGGCCACCGCCCGGCCGCCGGCCTCCTCGATGCCCTTGACCACTTTGTTGGCGCGGGGTGCCTTGGCCCGATAGTTGACGACGACGCCGGCACCACGGGCTGCGATGAGCTGAGCGGTCGCGGCACCGATTCCCCGGGATGAGCCGGTGATGACCGCGCCCTTGCCCTCAAGATCCTTAGTCATGTGTGTCCTCTTTCTGCGTGCGGCACGCGGGCCGGCGAGCACCGGCGCCTCAGCGCCGGGAGTCCCCGGACGTACCAGATCAATGGGAGTTCTGGGGGGGGGTCAGTGACCCATGCCGAGGCCGCCGTCCACCGGGATGACGGCACCAGAGATGTAGCCGGCCTCCTCGGAGGCGATCCAGCGGACCACGCGGGCCACCTCATCGGTTTCGGCGAAGCGTCCGGCGGGAATGTTTTCCAGGTACTTCTTCTGGGTGTCCTCATCCAGAGCATCGGTCATGTCCGACCGCACGAAGCCCGGAGCCACCACGTTGGCGGTAATGCCGCGTCCGCCCAGCTCGCGGGTCAGGGAGCGGGCCATGCCCACCAGCGCGGATTTCGAGGCGGAGTAGTTGATCTGCCCCGGGGAGCCGTAGAGACCCACCACCGAACCGATGAGCACCACGCGGCCCTTCTTCAGGCGCAGCATTCCCTTGGAGGCGCGCTTAAGCACGCGGAAGGCGCCCGTCAGGTTGGTATCGAGAACATCGGTGAAATCGTGCTCGCTCATGCGCAGCAGCAGAGTGTCGCGGGTGATCCCAGCGTTGGCCACAAGAACTTCAACCGGCCCGTGGGCCTCCTCCACCTGCTTGAAGGCCGCATCAACTGAGGCAGAGTCGGTGACGTCGGCAGCAACGCCCAGCGCACCCTCCGGCGCCTCTCCGTTGCGGGTGGTGACGGCGACCTTGTCGCCGTTGGCCAGAAACTCCTCGGCGATCGCGCGGCCGATGCCGCGGTTGCCGCCGGTGATCAGAACTGATCGTCCGCTCAATGCTTCTCCTGTGGTCTCAAGGACTAAAAGGTCTGCGCAGGCCCGCGCTTTGGGGGCCGCTTGCTCGCCCACCACCCTACGCGAGCCGGGTCTCTACCCGCGCGTCACCACGCGACGAAGCCCACTTCTACCAAGCGTAGAAGTCACTCTCGGGGGCGTAGAATGTAGTGATGGCCGAGCAGGTTCACTCCATCACGGACGCCCCCGTGAAGCACAGTGACGAACAGCGCGGACGCATGGTGCGCTACACCGTCTCCATGTCTATCCGCCTGGTCTGCTTCATCCTTGCCGTCGTCGTCGGTGTGGTGTGGGAGTCCTGGTGGGCTCTTGCCTTCATCGTCGGGGCGGTGGTGCTGCCCTATGTCGCGGTGGTCGACGCCAACGCAGGCGGTGAGCGCTACACGCTCAAGCGCGAGGCCGAGGGACTTGAGGCCCGCACTCAGTTGACCACCGGGCACGAAGAGCCCGCGGACGAGCCACGCCAATGGTGGGAGGAGGACGACGACGTCGACTCCCCCACCCCGCAGGCACCGGAAGTCATCTCTGGTGAAGTCATCGCCGAGGACCAGTCGGCGCAGCCGCCGCCGGCCGGGACAGAACCCGGAGACGGTCCAGACGAGCCCAAGACGAGTAGGAGGGAGCACTGATGGATCTTCTCGGCTCACTCGGCGCCCAGTCCTCCGGCCCGGAGGTCCCCGAATGCTCACGCAAGGGCTGCCGTGCGCCCGCCCAGTGGCAGATTCTGTGGAACAACCCGAAAATCCACACCCCCGAGCGTCGAAAAATTTGGTTAGGGTGTCCCGAGCACCGGCAGTGGCTGGAGAACTTCCTGCGCCAACGCCTGTTCTGGCGCAGCACTGAGCCCCTAGAGCCTGCGCAGTCAGCACCTTCTGAAGGAGACCACGGATGAGGCAGCGGTACAGCTTCCTGAAGTCCCCCACGTGGATGGGCTGGCTCGCCGTGTGCGCTCTGTTCGCTGTGGCCTGCTACTTCCTGGGCCAGTGGCAGCTGGACCGGCGCGAACACGCTCTGGAGGAGATCAACCGCGTCGTGGCCAACTACGACGAGGATCCCGTGCCCTACGCCGAGGCCCGGGAGCAGTTCCGCGCACCCGACGCCGCCGATGAGTGGACCGTGGTGAGTCTGCGTGGTGAGTACCTCTCCGAGGACTACCGTCTCGCGCGCAACCGACCGCACAGCGGTCGCGTAGGCTACGAGCAAGTTGTCCCCTTCCGTGAGGCCAGCACCGGCGACGTCCTGGCGGTGTCCCGCGGATGGCTGCCCACCAGCAGCACTGACGGCGGCCAGCCCGCCTTCAACCCGGAGCCTCCCAGCGGCGAGGTGGAGCTGGTCATGCGGCTGAAGCTCGGCGAGCCCGATATCAACCGTGACGCTCCTGAGGGGCAGCTCGCCTCGATCGACCTGCAAGAGTACTCCTCGCAGGTGGGCTACGACCTGGTCCCGGGCGCCTACGGACTCATGGCGGAGGAGAGCCCTGCACCCGCGGAGGCCCCCAGCCAGCTGCCACGCCCCTCCCTGGACGAGGGACCGCATCTTTCCTACTCCATGCAGTGGATCGCCTTTGGCCTGCTGGGCTTTGTCGGGTGGGGCTACGCGGCCCGGCTGCATGCCCGCAATCGCGACCTGGAGGCCCTGGAAGAGCAGACCGAGGGCCAGCACGAGGCTGCCGGCACCGCCCACCGTGACCGCCTGCGCGAAGCCAAGCGCGCACAGCGGCTGCGGGAGGGCAAGCTCAACGATGAGGACCTCGAAGACGCCTGGGTCGAGGAGCACCTGACCCGCTCCCGGTGAGCCCCGCGGCAAAGCTGCCTCGCCTCTACGATGAGGGAAGCCAGCGCGTCACTGGGCCATCGCCGTCCAGCACCCAGGATCGTACCCGATCGCTGAGGGCGAGCTGTGAGGTGAACCAGTAGGTCTGGTCAGGGTGCCACCCGGCGATGACGCTGGCGTACTCGGCGCCCTCTGCCTGGGCTGATGCGCCCGAGACTTCCACTGGGATCGCCGTGCCCGCCGCCTGGACATAGCAGGCTGTGGTCAGGTGCACCGCATCGTAGTCCTGAGCTACCTGGTACCAGTCGGGGATGATCCAGCGACCTTCGCGGCCTGTGGTCCGGTACCAGTCGTGCCGCTTCTGGTAGGTCACCTCCAGGGGATATCGCCAGCACAGTCCCGCCCAGACCTCTGGTCCGGTGATCTCCAGGATCCTGAGGCCAGCAGCTGCGCTGGGAAGCTCGAGACCCCGTGTGGTGGCCGCCTCCCAGTCGAAGGGGTCCTCGACCCACCACAGCCCGGCAGGGCTCCCGTCGCTGAAGCTCGCGGTGCTTGTCAGCAGCGAATGGCCTTGAGTCAAGGGGAAGGACCACCATTCGCCGCTGACACCGGCCGTGATCTTCCGGTACTGCGGCTGGTTGTCCCGCACCTCCGCCTTCAGCGCCTCGTGGCGCCAGGCCTCGAGGGCGGCCGGGACGTCGGCCAGCACGGAGGGTGCGCGCTCCCCCTCCCAGTGGACGACATGCTGGTCCTGCAGCTGCACCGGTTGTACCCAGCGCTGGGCCTCGGGCGAGGAGACCACGTGCTCGGCTACGCGGTGCAATGCCTCGCGCAGCTCGTCGGTGGCAGCCAGAGCATCGGTCCCGTCCGGTACTTGCCAGTACCGCGCAAGCGCCGCCGCATCCGCCAGGCCGGGACGCAGGTTCTCTTCATTGGCCTCCAGCAGCGGGACAGCGTCCAGGGCGCGGGCCACCTCTGCGGGGGTGACGGTCGGCGGAGACTCCGAGCCCGTGCCGAACAGCATCCCCGCGGCCCCTGGGGGTTGCATCCGATAAGAGCCCCAGAACTCCGCCTCGTGAAAGGGCCGGTCATCTGGGTTGCGAAGGAGCTGTTCGGACGTGCGCGCGAACTCCATCAGAAACCGGCGCCCGCGGGGACCGGAGAGCAGGTGCCATGCTGTGAGGGGCTTCATGACCGCACCCTATACCGGCGGCTATTCCAGCGTGATGAGGTCCTCGTAGTCCTTGGTGTAAAGATCCTCGACGCCGTCGGGCAGCAGCAGGACTCGCTCCGGATCCAGCGCCTCTACCGCGCCGGGGTCGTGGGAGACCAGCACGACGGCACCCTCGTACGTCCGCAGAGCGGCCAGGATCTCCTCGCGGCTGGCGGGGTCGAGGTTGTTGGTGGGCTCATCCAGCAGCAGGACGTTCGCACTGGATGCCACCAGGGTGGCCAGCGCGAGTCGGGTCTTCTCACCGCCGGAGAGTACACCCGCAGGCTTGTTGACGTCGTCGCCGGAGAACAGGAAGCTGCCCAGAATCTTGCGCTGGTCGGTGTCGTTGAGGAACGGCGCCGCAGTCTTCATGTTCTCCAGCACCGACCGTTCGGTGTCCAGGGTGTCGTGCTCCTGGGCGAAGTAGCCCAGCTTCAGGCCATGACCGTGAATCACCGTTCCGGAATCCGGCTGAGTCACCCCGGCAAGCATCCGCAGCAGCGTGGTCTTGCCCGCACCGTTGAAGCCCAGGATGACCACCCGCGAACCGCGGTCGATCGCCAAGTCCAGACCTGTGAACAGCTCGAGGCTGCCATAGGACTTTGACAGCCCCTCGGCCATGAGCGGCGTCTTGCCGCAGGGCTGCGGGGAGGGGAAGCGGATGTTCGCCACGCGGTCGGCCTGACGTTCGCCCTCCACTCCGCGCATCATGCGCTCGGCGCGCTTGAGCATGGACTGGGCCGCCGTCGCCTTGGTGGCGGTCGCCTTCATCTTCTCCGCCTGGGCGCGCAGGGCCGAGGCTTTCTTCTCCGCGTTGGCGAACTCGCGCTTGCGACGAGCCTCGTCCTGCTCGCGCTGGGCCAGGTACTTCTTCCACGTCATGTTGTAGACGTCCACGGTCTGGCGCATGGCATCCAGGTAGAGCACCTTGTTCACCGTCTGCTCCACCAGCTCCACATCGTGGGAGATCATCAGCACCCCGCCGGGGAAGGTCTTCAGATGTTCGCGGAGCCAGGTGATGGAGTCGGCGTCGAGGTGGTTGGTGGGCTCATCCAGCAGCAAAGTATCGGCCTGGGAGAACAGAATCCGGGCCAGCTCCACCCGTCGGCGCTGACCACCTGAGAGCGTATGCAGAGGCTGGTTGAGAATCCGGTCGGGCAGATCCAGGTTCGCGCAGATGGTGGCGGCTTCAGACTCCGCGGCGTAGCCGCCACCTGCCTGAAACTCGGCCTCCAGGCGGCTGTAGCGGTTCACGGCTTTGCTGCGTACGGCGTCGTCGTCGCTGGCCATATCCTCCTCGGCCCGGCGCATCTGAGTGATCACCTGGTCGAGGTCACGCGCGGAGAGGATCCTCTCGCGCGCCAGCTGCTCCATGTTGGCGACCTTGGGGTCCTGGGGCAGATAGCCGATGGTCCCCCGGCGCTCCACGGTGCCTGCGGTGGGCTGGGTCTCCCCCGCCAGCACTTTGGTCATGGTGGTCTTGCCGGCGCCGTTGCGGCCCACCAGACCGATCTTGTCCCCGGAGTCGACGCGGAAGTTCACCTCATCCATCAGCAGGCGCGCGCCGACTCGCAGTTCCAGATTGGACACATTAATCACGGGAGGTTCAGCTTCTCTCCATAGGCTGACGGGGACCGGACAAGCCTACCGAACTTAAGGAGTCAGACATGCCGCAGCCCGTGGTGGTGGTGACCGTGATCCTCGCCGCACTGGTGATGACCGGTGTGCTGACGCTCTCGGCCCGGCGGGTGCTGGGCGCCCGCACGAGCCTGCCGCGAACCGTAGTGGCCAGTGTGGTGGCCGTAGGGAGCCTCTGGCCCCTGGGCCTGTTGTTCGCTGACCGGTTCGGGATCCTCGACGACGACGGCAGTCTCGTCAGCGCTCCCGGACCGCTTTTCGTCACGGCGCTGCTGATGGTGCTGTGGCTGCACGTGGCCGCGGTGCTGATGCTCGTGGTGATGGAGGCCCTGGCTCCTACCGCCTCGGTTCCCTCGCTGACCCAGTTGGTCCGCGGCAGCTATCACCGGGCGCGGCGGGCTCGCCGACTGGCACAGCTGACCAGAATCATGTCCTCCTCAGGTCTTTCCCATGTGCTGCGGACGGGTCCTCGACACCAGGAGTTCAGCGAATCCCTGGTGACGGCCATCAACCGCGCGGGCGTGACCTACGTGAAGCTCGGTCAGATGCTCTCCACCCGGCACGATCTGCTGCCGGAAAATCTCACCACCGCCCTGTCCCGGCTCCAAACCCATGCTGCTCCCCTCTCCGACGAGGTCGTCACCGAGGTGGTGCGCTCGGAGCTCGGCGCCGAGCCGGAGTCTCTCTTCCGCAGCTTCTCCCATACGCCGCTGGCCGCGGCATCCGTGGCTCAGGTCCACGAGGCCGTGACTCAGGAGGGCCAGCACGTGGTCGTCAAGGTACAGCGTCCCGAGGCGCGTCGGCAGGTTCGCGATGACATCGAGGTACTGCACCAGGCAGCACTCATCGCCGAGGACCGCTTCGACTGGGCCCGGAACATGTCGGTGACCTCCATCATCGATGAGCTCATGGAGTCCGTGCGGCAGGAGCTGGACTACCGGCAGGAGCTCAGCAACACCCGGGCAGTGGAGGCTGCGCTGTCAGGAGTGCGGAATATCGTCACCCCCACCCCGGTGCCTGAACTGAGCACCTCCCGGGTGCTGGTGGTCACTAAGCTCGACGGGGTGCCCCTGACTTCGGCTCGGGAGCGGGTAGAAGCCCTGTCGGCCGAGCACCGCGCTCGGCTGGCCGAGAACCTGGTGGATGTGCTGATCGAGGGCATCTTCATCAAAGGCGTCTTCCACTCGGATCTTCACCCCGGCAACATCATGCTGCTGGAGGACGGGCGCCTGGGACTGCTGGACTTCGGCTCCATCGGGGTTCTGGACTCCGAGGCTCGCCAGGTGCTGGCTACCCTGATCTACGCGATCGTCCACGACGACGCCGTCACGGCCACCAACGCCTTCATCCTCGCCTTCGACGTGCCGGACGAGGTGGATCAGGCGCAGCTGCAGCGGGCCATCGGCCGGGAGATCGCCCTGGTTCAGGGGACCGCCGAGCTGGACGCCGGCCTTTTTGCCCGGTTGTTCGAGCTGGCGAGGGACTTCGGTGTGGGTATTCCCCTGGGTGTCACGGCGGCCTTCCGCAGTCTCGGCGCCGTGGAGTCCTCGCTGCAGCTGCTGAACCCGGACATGTCGCTGCTGGAGGCTGCCCGGTCCCGGATGCACTCGATGATGCGGCGCTTGAACTCCCCGGGGCGCCTGGCCGCACAGGCGCTGGGGTCCTCCGCGGTGGCCACGGCCGTAGCCAGGCGCCTGCCCATGCGCGTTGAGGAGGTCAGCTCGGCGTTGGCACAAGGGCGCCTGACCATCGATGCGCGTCCTTTCGGGCACGATTCGGACCGGCACTGGCTGAGGAGCCTGGTGGACGACGCCATCAGCACCGCGGTGGCCGTAGCCTCCCTGATCACGGCCGCGATTCTGCTCACGGCAGGTCAGGGGGAGCCTGTGGTGGGCGCGTTGTCGCTCTACGACGTCACCGGGGCTGTCTTCGCCTTCAGCGGCGTGGTTCTGGCGCTGCGCCCGATCCTCAGGGTCTATCAGCGAACCATCCGACCCTAGTACACAGTGCACAAGGGCGCTGCAGCGGTCGCTCCGCTACGCTGACCGGCGTGAAGAGCTTACGCATTTCCCTCAGCAACGTATGCCTCGACGTAGACACGCCCACCGGTGAGCGGCGCAGGATCCTGCACCCCACCAGTGTGAGCATCTCGGAGAGGGTGGTGGCGGTCGTCGGAGCCAACGGGTCCGGAAAGTCAACGTTGCTGCGGCTCATCGCTGGTTTGGCTGAGCCGACCTCTGGCACGGTGTCCTTCTCCCCGGAGGCACCCACATCGGGTTTCATCTTCGCCAATCCCACGGCTCAGCTGATCATGCCGGTCGTGGGCGAGGACATTGACTTCTCCCTGCGCACGACGACGTCGGGACGCCGGGAGCGCAGAGCCCGGGTCATGCAGATCCTGGAGTCCCTTGAGTTGGCGGATCGCGTTGACTCCAGCGTCTATGAGCTCTCATCCGGTGAACGGCAGAAGGTCGCGCTGGCCGGGGTCCTCGCGGCGGAGCCGGAGCTGGTGCTCGCCGATGAGCCCACGACGCTTCTGGACCTGCGCAATGCGGCGGAGTTTCAGCGTCGGCTCCTCCAATTAGAGGTGCCGTTGGTCTACGCCACGCACGACTTGGAATTCGCCGCCGCGGCCCAGCGCGTACTGGTCTTCGACCACGGCAGGCTCGTAGAAGACGACGAGCCCGCGGCGGCGATTGCTCGCTACCGCAGGCTCGCCCTGCGCTCGTGAGCCGAAGGGGCTCACTTCATCAGGTGTGAAGGCCGACGTTAGTCGGCCGAGAGGACCCGGGCTTTGCCCGCGTCCGGGAGTACTTCAGGCGTAAAGGCCGACGTTAGTCGGCCGAGAGGACCCGGGCTTTGCCCGCGTCCGGGAGAACTCAGATGTTGAAGCCCAGGGCTCGCATCTGCTCCTTGCCGTCGTCGGTGATCTTCTCGGGGCCCCACGGCGGCATCCACACCCAGTTGAGGCGCCACTCGTCGACCATGGTGCCGATGTGCTGACCAACCTGCTCCTCGAGCACGTCAGTGAGCGGGCAGGCTGCCGTGGTGAGCGTCATATCGATGATGAGCGCTCCGTCCTCGGCGTAGTTCAGGCCGTAGAGCAGCCCCAGGTCGACCACGTTGATGCCCAGTTCGGGGTCAATGACCTCCTTCAGGGCCTCTTCGATGTCCTCCAGTGGAGTCTGTGTCGCGGTGTCAGTCATTCGGCCGCTCCTTCCTTGTGTCCATACTGCGCTTGGAGTAACGCATCTCGCAAGGCCATCCATCCCAGCAGAGCACATTTGATGCGAGCCGGGTAGCGAGCCACGCCTGTGAAGGCGCTGAGATCTTCAAGCTTCTCCTGCTTCGGTGCCGACAGCTCTTTGCCGCGGCCGTGCATGAGTTCCCGGAAGGTCTCTCCCAGGTCCTCCGCCTCGGTGAGACTGTGTCCTTCGAGCATCTCGTGCATGATCGATAGGGAGGCCTGGGAGATGGAGCATCCGCGGCCGGACCATGCCAGCGTGGTGATGGTGTCACCCTCCAGAGCAACCTTGACCCGGCACTCGTCACCACAGGTGGGGTTGACCTGAAAGGACTCCCCGTCGGGATGTTCCAGCTCGCCCTCGCCGGAGCGCTGCCGGGAGTGGTCAAGGATGACCTGCTGGTAGAGCTGTTCCATGGCGCTGCTCATCGGCCACTCACCCCGAAGAACTCGATGACTGTGTGCAGACCGGCGAGGAACGCCTCCACGTCGTCCGCGCTGGTGTAGATCCCCGCGGATGCTCGGGTGGAGGCGTGGACGCCGAAGGCCCGGTGAACGGGTTGGGCGCAGTGGTGACCCACTCGCACGGCTACCCCCTGGTCATCCAGCACTTGCCCGACGTCGTGGGGATGGACACCGTCAACGTCGAAGGCGACCACGGCAAGCCGGTCTGTGGCGTCCAGGGGACCCAGCACGCGCACTCCGGGGATGTCAGCCATCCCGTCCAGCATCTGCTGGGCGAGGGTGTCTTCATGGGCGGCGAGGTTCTGCATTCCCAGTCCGCTGAGGTAGTCGACCGCGGCGTGCATGCCGACTGTCTGCGCCACCATTTGTGTTCCGGCCTCAAACCGCTGCGGCGGGGGCATGAAGGTGGTCTCCTCCATGGTGACGATCTCCACCATGGACCCGCCGGTGAGGAACGGGGGCAGCGCCTCCAGGAGCTCACGGCGTCCGTAGAGGGCGCCCACTCCGGTGGGTGCGAGCATTTTGTGCCCGGAGAACGCGGCGAAGTCCACGCCCAGTTCTCGGAAGTTCACCGGCATATGCGCGGCGGACTGGCAGGCATCGAGCACGGTGTAGGCCCCGTGCTCTGCTGCGAGCCGCACAATCTCGGCCACCGGGGACACCGCGCCGGTCACATTAGAGGCGTGGGTGAAGGCCACGATCCGAGTCCGCGCATTGATGACGCTGAAGGTCTCGGGGGCCAGGCGTCCCTCCGGGGTCACGGAGATCCAACGGAGCGTCGCACCGGTCTTCGCGGCAAGCTCCTGCCAGGGCACGAGGTTGGCGTGGTGCTCCAGTTCGGTCACCACGATCTCGTCACCGGGCTGAAGCACAAAACGCCTGGCTTCGGCGTCGCCGCGGCCAGCTCGATGGTTCAGAGTCGCATTGAGGAACCCGTAGGCCACAAGGTTCAGGGCCTCGGTGGCGTTCTTAGCCCAGACGATCTCACCGAAGTCGGCGCCGACGAACTCGGCTACGGCACCCCGAGCGGCCTCGTAGGCCTCGGTGGCTTCCTCGGCAACCTCGTGGGCGCCACGGTGCACGGCAGCGTTGGAGCACTCGTAGAAGCGCTTCTCGGCCTCCAGCACAGCGGCAGGCTTCTGCGAAGTGGCGCCGGTGTCCAAGTACACCAGGCGCTTCCCGCCCCTGACGCTGCGGTTCAGGAGCGGGAAGTCAGCCCGGATGCTCTGCGGATCAAACACGTGGGCGATCAGGCCTTTGCTGCGGCCAGGAAGCGGTCGTATCCGTTGGCCTCGAGCTCATCGGCCAGCTCGGGTCCGCCCTGTTCAGCGACCTTGCCGTCCACGAACACGTGGACGTAGTCGGGCTTGATGTAGTTGAGGATGCGGGTGTAGTGGGTGATCAGCAGGGTGCCCATGTTGTTGGCATCGTGTGCGCGGTTCACACCCTCGGAGACGATGCGCAGGGCATCGATGTCCAGGCCGGAGTCGGTCTCATCCAGCACGGCGAACTTGGGCTTGAACAGCTCCAGCTGCAGGATCTCCACGCGCTTCTTCTCACCGCCGGAGAAGCCCTCGTTGACGTTGCGGCTGGCGAAGTCGGCGTCGATCTTGAGCTGCTCCATCGCGTCCTTGACCTCCTTGGTCCAGGTGCGCAGCTTGGGAGCTTCGCCATCCAGCGCGGTCTTAGCCGTGCGCAGGAAGTTGGTCATGGTGACGCCGGGAACCTCGACGGGGTACTGCATCGCCAGGAACAGGCCGGCCTGTGCGCGCTCGTCGACCTCCATCTCCAGGACGTCCTCGCCGTCCAGGGTGATGGAGCCAGAGGTCACCTCGTAGCGGGGGTGGCCCGCGATGGTGGAGGCCAGAGTGGACTTGCCGGAGCCGTTGGGGCCCATGATGGCGTGCTTCTCCCCGGAGTTGATGGTCAGGGAGACGCCCTTGAGGATCTCCTTGGTGCCCTGGTCGGTCTCGATGGAGACGTGCAGGTCCTTGATCTCGAGAGTAGACATTCTTCGCGTGTCCTTTGCTTGAAAATTCGTCAGTCAGGTCGTGGGGTGCCGAGCCGTCCAGCCCGGCGAAGGATGCGGGCTTAGTGGCCGTGGATTTGCAGCTCGTTTTCGAGAGCTTCCTGCAGGGACTCCTCGATGGACTCCACGCCGATCTTCTGGATGATCTCGTTGAGGAAGCCGCGGACCACCAGCTGGCGGGCCTCCTTCTCGGGGATGCCGCGTGCCATGAGGTAGAACAGGTGGTTCTCGTCGAACCGGCCAGTCGAGGAGGCGTGTCCGGCACCCTCAATGACACCGGTCTCGATCTCCAGGTTGGGCACCGAGTCAGCACGGGCACCGTCGGTGAGCACCAGGTTCTGGTTCTTCTCGTAGGAGTCGGTGCCTTCAGCCGCCTTGCGGATCAGAACGTCACCGATCCACACGGTGCGCGCGGACTCTCCCTGCAGGGCGCCCTTGTAGAGCACGTTGGAGGTGTTGCGCGGGGAGTTGTGGTCCACGAAGGTCCGGTGCTCCAGGTGCTGGCCGGAGTCGGCGAAGTACAGGCCGTACATCTCTGCCTCGGCGCCCTCGGCGGCGTAGCGGAAGTTGGCGTTCAGGCGCACTACGGAGCCGCCCAGGGTCACTGCGACGTGCTTGTAGCTGGCGTCGCGGCCGACTTCGGCGTCGTGCTGGCCCACGTGAATCGCGTCGTCCTCCCAGCGCTGCAGGGAGATGACCTTCACATCGGCACCGTCGCGCACGATGACCTCGACGTTGCCGTTGAAGTCGGCGCTGCCGCGGTGTTCGATGACGAAGACAGCCTTGGAGTGGGGACCGGCCTCCAGCACGATGTGGCTGTTGGCGCGCTGTCCGGCAGCGTTTCCGGTGATGTCAACACGGATGGGGTCTGCCACCTCGGCGTCTGCGGGTACCTGCACGTAGAGCGCCTCCGGGGCGTTCTTGGAGGCGACGACGGCGGCCCGGTCGGCCGGCTGCAGCACAGAGTTGCGCGGCGCGGTGCCCTCAGCGAGGGAGGAGACGACGACGGCGTCCTCGGCGGTGACCTCGTAGGTGACCGTCTCGTCCACGGTGGGGGCGTCGCTGAGCACGCCGGCCAGCTTCTTCAGCGGCGTGAAGCGCCACTCCTCCTCGCGTCCGGTCGGCTCGGGGAAGCTCTCGAGGTCGAAGCCGGTGCGGCGGTTGGCGCGGGATCCCGAGCCGGACTTCAGGTCCTTGGACTCGCCCAGCCCGCCGTGGGAGTGATCAGCGGCGGCGTTGGTTGCGGCGGCGAGGTTCTCGCCCTCCTCGGTCATGCCCGGAATGGAGATGCGGCGTTCGCCGACCTCTACTCCGGCAACCTTCTCCGCCTGCTCAGCGGGAGTATTCGTCATCAGTTTCTCGTCCCTTATCTGTCTGTGAGATTTCGGTGAAGTATGCGGGTCGCGGGCACCGCGGAGACACGCACGCTCTCCCCGCTCTGTGCCGGCCAGCGGTGGCTGACCTGACACAGACCGGGGAGGCGACGTCGTCGTCGTGCGGTGAGGCCTGTCGGACTTAGCCGACCGAGCCTTCCATCTGCAGTTCGATGAGGCGGTTGAGCTCCAGGGCGTACTCCATGGGCAGCTCACGAGCGATCGGCTCGATGAAGCCGCGCACGATCATGGCCATGGCCTCGTCCTCGGCCAGGCCGCGGGACATCAGGTAGAACAGCTGCTCCTCGGACACCTTGGAGACGGTGGCCTCGTGCCCCAGGGTCACGTCATCCTCGCGGATGTCGATGTAGGGGTAGGTGTCTGTCTTGGAGATCGTGTCCACCAGCAGAGCATCACAGACCACCGAGTTAGCGGAGTTCTTGGCCTCTGCGTTGACCTGAACCAGACCTCGGTAGGAGGCGCGGCCGCCGGAGCGGGCCACAGACTTCGACACGATCGAGGAGGAGGTGTTCGGGGCCATGTGCACCATCTTGGAGCCGGTGTCCTGGTGCTGGTTCTCCCCGGCGAAGGCCACGGAGAGAGTCTCGCCCTTGGCGTGCTCACCGGTGAGGTAGACGGCCGGGTACTTCATGGTGACCTTCGAGCCGATGTTGCCGTCGATCCACTCCATGGTGCCGCCGGCGTCGACCACGGCGCGCTTGGTCACCAGGTTGTAGACGTTGGTGGACCAGTTCTGAATGGTGGTGTAGCGCACGCGGGCGTTCTTCTTCACCACGATCTCCACCACAGCGGAGTGCAGGGAGTCGGTGTTGTAGATGGGCGCGGTGCAGCCTTCGATGTAGTGGACGTAGGAGTCCTCGTCGGCGATAATCAGGGTCCGCTCGAACTGACCCATGTTCTCCGTGTTGATGCGGAAGTAGGCCTGCAGCGGGATCTCGACGTGGACGCCCTTGGGCACGTACACGAAGGAGCCTCCGGACCACACTGCGGTGTTCAGCGCGGCGAACTTGTTGTCGCCGACCGGGATCACGGAGCCGAAGTACTCTTCGAAGAACTCGGGGTGCTCCTTCAGCGCGGTGTCGGTGTCCATGAAGATGACACCCTGCTCCTCCAGGTCCTCGCGGATCTGGTGGTAGACAACCTCGGACTCGTACTGGGCGGCCACACCGGCCACCAGGCGCTCGCGCTCAGCCTCCGGGATACCCAGCCGCTCGTAGGTGTTGCGAATGTCCTCGGGCAGGTCTTCCCAGGTCTGGGCCTGCTTCTCGGTGGAGCGCACAAAGTACTTGATGTTGTCGAAGTCGATCTCGGAGAGATCGGGGCCCCAGGTGGGCATGGGCTTGCGCTCGAAGTACTTCAGTCCCTTCTTGCGCAGCTTCAGCATCCACTCGGGCTCGCTCTTCTTGGCGGAGATATCCTCGACGACTTCTACGTCGAGTCCGCGCTTGGCGTTGGCGCCGGCGTCGTCCTTGTCGGCCCACCCGTACTCATAGGCGCCGATGGCGTTCAGCTCGGGGTTGGCATCGAGGACTTCCTGGATGACCCCCGGGTCCTCTGTCTTCTGGATCTGCTCGGTCATGACAACCTCTCTTGTTGACGGGGGGAAATGACGATTCTCTTCCGGCCTGGGCCGGTGGTCTGTGGGGTGCGGCCGGCGGCACGTGCTCGACGTTCTGCGGCGAGCTTCTCGCGTCCGACGGGGACGTGCGTGGTGCACACATGTGCTCCTGCCGCCTGGGTGGAGAGCCGCCGCACATCAACTTCCAGCAGTCGGGAGATCATCGCGGTCTCTTCCTCGCAGAACACCGGATGGGCCGCAGCTATTTCCCGGATGGGGCAATGGCCTTGGCACAGCTGGGTGGACTGCATGGCCAGCAGGGGGTTGTCCCGGCCGACCAAACGTGTGAATCCGGCGAATCCCTCGGCGTTGAAGAGGGCCGCCAGCTTCTCTGTGCGATCATCGAGGTCCTCGAGGCCTTTCAGCTCAGACTCGTGCCGAGCCTCGAATCGCGCAAAGTACTCGCGCGCCAGGGCGCGGGCAGCCTCGGAGTCGCGACTGCCCTCGTCTCCAGCGCCCACGCCGTCGTTCTCCACCTCGGTGGCTCCGACGGTGTGCTGCTCAAGCACCGAGAGTGCGGAGCGGACGAGGTTCAGGTAGTCGTCGCCCAGCACGCGCTGACCACGCGAGGACAGCACATAGCGGCGGGAAGGCCGTCCGGCCCCGCGCTTGCGAGTGGTGACGTTCTTCACCTCAACGATGCCCTGATCGGTCATCGCATCCAAGTGTCGGCGCACTGCTGCGGCGGTGAGGTTGAGCTTGCGGCCCAGCGCCGCGGCGCTGATAGGGCCTTCCTCGACCACGAGCTGCAGCACTCGCTCGCGGGTGGAGCCGTCTGACTCGCGGGCTGCCTCGGCAGTCGCACCAGGGGTTCCGGCGTCCAATTTCATGACTCTATTCTGACCTATTCAGAATTAAGCCGCCAGCAAGGCGCACCTAAGTCGACGCCCCTGTGACGAGCGCCTCACCGCCCTGGACTTAGGATTCTTCCATGATCACTGTTGACCACCGAGGCGCACATGCCCTCCGCCGATGAGCTGCTGGGCTCCGAGGTGGCAGAACGCCTGGTGAGTGTCGTAGGGGAAGCCGCGGAGAACATTGAACTGACCGCGCTCCCCCGCGCCGCGCTGACCTTAGAGGGTCTCTCCCTGCGGGAGCGTGCGGATCATCTGAGAGATGCACTCCTGGCCGATATTCCCGGAGACTACTGGGAGCTAGCCTCAGTAGTGCGCACCGGCGTGAGCGATCCTTCGAGCCTCACAGGGTGGATGGTCTGGCCCGTGACCAGCGCTCTGGCACTGCGCGCAGTGGACGACGACGCCTCAGGACTACAGCCGGCGGCGTTCGATGACGCGCTGGCGCTCCTGGCCGAGCTCACGGGTCGGCTCACCTCTGAGTTCGCCATCCGGACGCTGTTGCGCCACGATCTGGCGCGGGCGCTGGAGATCGTCTTTGACTGGACGACCTCGCCAGATGAGCACGTTCGCCGCTTAGCCAGCGAAGGCACCCGGCCGTACCTGCCCTGGGCGGTAAAGGTGGCCGGCATCACGGACAGCCCCGGGGTGACCGTTCCGCTCCTGGACGCTCTGTACAGGGATTCCAGCGACTACGTGCGGCGCTCGGTGGCCAACCATCTCAACGATCTCAGCCGGGATGTCCCGGAGCTGGTGGTCGGTACCGCACGTCGTTGGCTTGCGGAACCGGATGAGAACACGGCCTGGGTAGTCCGCCACGGCCTTCGCACCCTGATCAAGAAGGGGCACCCGGGGGCGCTGGAACTGCTGGGCTACGGGCCCGCTGAGGTGGAGGTGGACGGACCTCATCTGTCAACGGATGAGGTGCCGTGGGGCGGCGTCGTCACCCTGCGGGCGGCAGTACGCAATACGGGCAGCGAGCCCGCGCAGCTGGTGGTGGATTACGTGATCCACCACCAGCGGGCCAACGGGAGCCTCAGCGCCAAGACCTTCAAGCTCACCACGCGGACCCTGTCACCCGGGGAGGAGCTGCGCATGGAGAAGGCCCATTCCTTCCGGCAGATCTCCACGCGACGCTACTACCCCGGGGAGCATGCCGTCTCCCTGCAGATCAATGGCGTGCCGAGTGAACCGGCGCCGTTCCAGCTGCGCGCTCCCTGACGCGAGAAATGGCTGCGGTGGACTCATCCTCACCCCTGACATCGCTGAACCCCCACCGGTAGGGTCGGACTATGGGCAGTTCACCTTCTTCCGATGTTCTGATCACACCTGCGGCACCGGCCGACGCTGACGGCGCCGCCGAAACCCTGGTGCAGGCGTTCCTTGCTGATCCTCATATGACCGGGTCGTTGCCCACGGGCGACACCGCAGGGCAGCTGCGGCGCCTGTTCGGCTCCGGCGTGCGCAGCGCCCTGCGCGGCAGCGGCCACGTGTATTTGGCGGTGGATTCTGAGGACAGCAGTGTCCCGCCCCTGGGTGTGGCGGTATGGGAGCCTCCGACGTCTAAGACGCCGCCGCTGTCTGCTCTGACGCACCTGGTCACTCAGGCGCGTGTCTACGGTTCGCGCCTGCCGGACGCGCTGCGCAACGCCCGGGCCTTCCACGCCCACCACCCCAAGGCACCTCATTGGTTCCTCGCGTTCATCGGCGCCCGGCCCGAGGCCCGGGGGCGAGGCGTGGGCTCAGCCCTGATCCGCCAGGGCCTCGCCCACGCCGATGCCGAGAGCGTCGGGGTGTACCTGGAGTCCTCCAGTCCGGACAATCTGCCCTACTACCGCAAGTTCGGTTTTCACGAACGCGGCGTCATCCCCGCCTATGGCACCAGCCCCGCCATCGGGATGTGGCGTCCGCCCAGCTCGACCTGACGGAAATCCCCCCCAGGTCCGGCTGCGGAGCTTCACCGGTGAATCGCGTGCCCGGGGTGGGCCCGGGTAACCGTCTTCACCTGAGTGCTGCGGTGAGCTCCGGCTCTCCAGATTTTTGTGCGCAGCACACCCCGTTGGCCCTGGACAGAAACCACCGTCTCTTCCAGAGGTCACGCCAGCTTCAGATCAAAGACACGAGTAGCGATGCCTTCAAAGAATTCGAACTTCTCTTCGTCGCTGATCGGCAGCGAGTCCTGCTCCTCCACCTCAGAGGGTTCGTACTGGTAGGGATAGTCCATCGCATACATCACACGATCCGCGCCCATCTTCTTACGCACATACATAACGTCGTCAGTCCAGGGCATGCCGGATGTGGTGACCCAGATATTACGCCGTAGGTACTCGGAGGGCTTCATGGGTAGGGGCTTCATGGGTAGGGGCTTCACGTGCGGGTAGCGACCGGTGGCGATCTGCTTGCCGTACATGTAGTCAATACGGTTGATCCAGAACGGGATCGCCTCCCCGAGGTGACCCACCACCATCTTGAGCCTGGGGAATCGCTCGAAGATGCCGGAGACGATCAACCGAAGCAGGTGCAGACCCGTATCTGCCCCAAACCCGTAGATGGAGCCGTCGAGTCCACGTTCGTAGTAACGGCGAAAGAGGCCCGACGCCGGAGCGCTGGGGTGCAGATAGACCGGCACGCCGAGCGCCTCAGCCGTTTCAAAGAAGGGGAAGAACTCTTCAGTATCGGTGTAGCGGTCCCGGACATGGGTGTTCATCACCGCGCCTTTGAGTCCCAGTTCTTTCACGGCGTATTCAAGCTCTCCGGCACCGGCGTCCTCGGCACTGAACGCCACAGCGGCCAGTCCCGAGTATGCGGTGGGGTATCTGCGAACGACCTCAGCAAGCTGTTCGTTGGCGGTACGAGCTAGCGCCTTGGCCTTGCGAGGGGGCAACGGGTTGGTACCTGGTCCGGTCAGAGAAAGGATCTGGTGGTCAACTCCCGAAGCCCGCATCTCGTCCAGGCGGATGGTCTCGGTGTCCGTCATACGGCGACGCATGAACTCGGGGCGCTCCCCCGAGCCGAGCACGTAGTATCCCAACAGGCTCATGACGCCGGGGGCGTCTTCCGGGTATTCAGTGAGCATCTCCTTGTAGACCTCGTACATCTCCGGGACAGCCCAGGCCTCCTCTGTAGCAATGCGTCGGTATCCGGGATTGGGGTCAATCGGCACAGTTTTCCTCCAAAGGTGTGGGTTGGGTAGGAGTTTGAGGGATCAGTCCAGAATCAGTAGGTGGTCGAGCTCAGAAGGCTCATCGAGCATGCCGAAGCGGAGCATCTGGTCCGAGGTGAATGCCAGGGACTCCCTGTCCGCCTCACCGGACCACTGCGGGAGCCGGACTTGCTGGGCCAGCCCGGATTCGATCTCAGATAGACCTGGAAGGGCTTCCCGGAATGCGTCTGGATCCTCCGCGATGTCTGCAGCCGTAGCGGCCACTCCATCACGAAAGGCTTCTACGATGTCGGGGTGTTCCTCAGCGAACTCTTCAGAGGTGAGATAGAGACCGATCATGAGCTCCGGCCGGGATTCCACATAAGGGCTCAGAACTGGGTCAAATCCTTGTTCCAACGCCATGGTGACGAAAGGCTCAATCATCAGGGCTGCATCGACATCCCCGGCTTCCAGCGCCGGTGCCATCTCCGGGAAGCCCAGCTCGATGAACTTCAGCGCTGAGGTGTCCACTCCGTGTTTCTCAAGCACAGTCATCAACGCAAAGTCGTTGACGTTCTCCAAGCTGTTGACCGCAAAAGTGGCTCCCCCCAGATCCTCGATGCTGTGGAATTCGTCGTTGCCAGCGCGCACGAATACTCGGGCGAAATCCTCCTCCGCTTCATCACTGGTACGCGTACCACCAGCCGCGATCAGCACGGGAAGTCCTCTATCGGCAGCGACGAGTCCACTGACAGCATCAGAACCGGCGAACTGCACATCACCGCTGATAAGAACAGGGATCGCGGCTGCACCGCTTGAGGAGGGTTCAACGGAGACCTCTGCACCAACATCATCAAAGTGCCCGCGGTCCACTCCATATTGCAGAAATGCTGAAGGCATGCCGGCGGTATCGACCACTTCGATTGATGTGTTCTCTTTTTGCTCTTGGGAGCAGGCAACCAGCAACACACTTGCCGCCGCCCCCAAGGCCAGTACACGGAGTTTGGTTGACATGAGGGACACCCTGCCAACTAATCATGTGACGCATGACACATCCGCGTTAATGTTCTGGTATGCGCAACACTTCTACCCAGGAATGGCCGTATACCATCACCTCAGTCAGCCATGCATTAGACGTGCTGGACATTCTGGTCGAGCAGCAGACGATTCGAGTCCGTGACATCGCACAGCGACTGAACGTGGCACCTTCCAGTGTCGCGCGTCAGACTTAGTGGCAGGGCCGTTATGTAGGTCCTGAAGGAGAGTCA
>NZ_JAVKGT010000019.1:0-58556 GCF_031432335.1 Nesterenkonia flava
TTTTACATGAGGCACGGGGGATCACTTCCCGGGGACTTGACCGTGAGGCATCACGGAGCGTGACCCCGCATGGCGCCTTCAGCCCACGGACAGTCGGAGGCCTCGGCTCAGTCGTGTGGTCGCGCCGTCGCAGGGCCCTTGGCCAGGGCCGTCTCGCGCATAGTGGGTCCCGGCGGTCCTTCGGAGAGGACGACGACGGCGTCCCCTGCCTGGATCTCGCCCGAGGTGATGACCCTCAGATAGGTCCCGGGACGGCCTGCCCGCACGAATCGCTTCACCCAGCCTCTCTCCTGCAACCACCGTCCGAAAGTAGCGCACGGGATGCGAGGACGCGTGACCTCCAGCACCACGGTTTCCCCGATCCTCCAGCGCTCGCCGGCGCGTGCGGCATCGACGTCCATCCCGCTGACCCGCAGGTTCTCACCGAAGCGACCCGGCGGCACCGGCTGGCTGAGGTGGGCGGCCCACCAGTCGGCGTCGTCCTGGGAATAGGCGTAGACAGCCTTGTCCCGACCCCCGTGATGCTTGCGGTCGGCCTGGACATCGCCGTGGAGTCCCAGCGCTCGGACTCGCACAGGCCCCTGCACCGGTCGCTTATCAATGGCGGTGACCCCCACCTGGCCGGGATCGGAGACCAGCTGGTGCACCACGCAGACGGCCTCGACCGTGCCCCGCAGGCCCATTCGCGGCTGAGTTTGGGGCTTGGCCGCGGGAGTCATCGGGGGCTCTTCACCGGGGTGTGGTGGGTGCATGATGCTCATGCTACTGGGATGTGAGGAGCCTCTCACATGCGGATTAGAGGTGCGTGAAGAAACCGTCAAGGGCTGGTGACCTGACAGAGACGGCAGTGAAATAGCGCCTCCCTAGTGTTGCCGTATGGATGCACTTTCTCGGCGAGGATTTCTGGCTGGCACGGGCGCGGTCTCACTGGCGGGTCTGCTCACCGGATGCAGGGCGTTTGGTCTGACCGGCGCCGACGGCGGCGGCTCCGGGGAGCGGGCGGGCGACGGCGCCCGGAACGTCACCCTAGGTTTCATAGCGCTGACCGACTTCGCCGCGCTGGCGGTCGCGGAGATCAACGGCTACTTCGCAGAACGCGACCTCAACGTGCTGGTGCGCAAAGAGACCTCGTGGGCCACAACCCGTGACAACTTGCAGTCCGGGGAGATCGACGGGGCCCACTGCCTCTACTCCATGCCGCTGTCGGTGGCCTGCGGGATCGGCGGCAACGGCGCCCGGGACATGCGGATCGCCATGATGCTGAACAACAACGGCCAGGCGATCAGCCTCACCCACGAGCACTTCCCCGATGTCGGCTACGGGGACATCGACGCTGCTGCAGAGGTGCTGCGCCGCCTCAGCAGCCCGACTCTGGCTATGACCTTTCCCGGCGGCACCCATGACCTGTGGATCGAGTACTGGCTCAAGGCCATGGGACTGGACCCCCGCACCGACGTCACCCTGGAGACCACTCCGCCCCCGGAGATGGTCGCCAACGCGGAGCGCGGCGAGATGGTCGCCTACTGCGTGGGCGAACCCTGGCCCGGGGTCACTGTCTCTCGGGACATCGGACGAACCCACCTGGCCACCCAGGACCTCTGGACTCACCACCCGGAAAAGGCGCTGGTGGTCAATCAGCGGTTCTCTGAGGAGCGGCAGGACGTGCTGCGCGATGTCATGGGGGCCATCCTGCAGGCCTCCGCCTGGCTGGACGATCTGGACAACCGAGCTCAGGCGGCGGAGCTGATCTCCCCGCAGGACTGGGTCAACGCCCCGGTGGAGGACATCGAGTCCCGGCTGCTGGGCGCCTATGACTTCGGAGACGGCACCACCGGTCAGTTCGACGCCACCCAGATGATGTACCACTCGGAGGGCTTCGTGAACCTGCCCCGGAAGTCCCACGCTCTCTGGGCGCTGGCCCAGTACCAGCGGTTCGGGTACCTCAACGAGGCCCCCGACTACTCGATGGTGGATGAGCTCATGCTCACCGACCTCTATCACGAGGTGGCCGAGGCTGAAGGTCTTGAGATTCCCGACGACGACATGGAGCCGTTCGAGGTGGTCCTCGACGGCGTGACCTTCGATCCCCACAACCCCGATGAGGAGGCAGCACGGCCATGACGCCCACTGCGCTGAAAGAACCAGAGACGCTGACGACCACGGCCGGGTCTGGGCGCGCCGCCCCGCCGGCATCCTCAGGAGCCGAAACGCCGCCGGCTCCCAAGAAAGAGAGCCTCGGGCTCACCTACGCCTCGGCGGCAGGCTGGGGAGCGGTCGGCTTCACCGTCCTGGTGATGGTCTGGGGTCTCTTCGCCCCCGATCGCCTTCCCGGACCGTTCGACGTCGGCGCACGTCTGCTGGAGGACCTCTCCGACCCCTTCTACTCCGCCACGAACGAGCACGGCATCGCCGTGCTGCTGGGAGCCTCGCTGGGGCGCGTGCTGGAAGGATTTGCGCTCGCCGCCGTCGTCGGAATTCCCCTGGGCCTGGCCATGGGTACCTCGCTGCGGTGGTGGAACGCCGCCAATCCGGTGGTGCAGCTGTTGCGCCCGGTCTCGCCGCTGGCGTGGTTCCCGATCTTTGCGGTGATCTTCATGAATTCCGAGCAGGCCTCCATCTGGGTGATCTTTGTGACGGCCCTGTGGCCGATCGCCATCAACACTGCCGCTGGTGCTGCGGAGATCCCGGAGGATCAGAAGAAGGTGGCCAAGGTCTTCAAGTTCGGTCGCGCCGCCTATATCCGCCACGTGCTGCTGCCCAACACGCTCTCTGCGATCGTCACCGGCATGCGGCTGGCCTTCGGCATGGCGTGGCTGGTGATCGTGGCCGTGGAGATGCTCGGAACCGCCACAGGCATCGGCAATGACACCTGGAACGCCTACAACGGCTCCCGGTTCGACCAGATGATGGCCAACATCGTGTGGATCGGCCTGATCGGCCTGCTGGTGGACTTTCTCTTCCTCAAAGCCGTCGGATTCCTCACCAAGAAGGAGAACAGGGCATGAGCTCGCTAACGGCCTCTTCAGGCGTGAAGGCCGGCGCCGCGGCAGCCGGCCGAGAGGCGGCGCGACATGAGCGCGCCGCCGGAACCAGCACAGAGGAGAACAGGGCATGAGCCTCAGCGTTGATCGCATTTGGAAGTCCTACAGCACCAAACGCGGCGTCCAGTCCGTGCTGCGAGGAGTGGACCTCGAGGTCCGGCGCGGCGAGTTCGTCAGCCTCATCGGTCACTCGGGCTGCGGAAAGTCCACTCTGCTGAACACCTTCGGAGGGTTGAGCAGCGTGGACGGTGGCCGAGTCACCCTGGACGGGGATGAGATCACCGGACCGGGTCCGGACCGGGCCATGGTGTTTCAGAACTACTCCCTGCTGCCTCGGCTCTCACTGGCGGAGAACGTTGCGGTGGCCGTCCGGGAGGCCCGGCCCGACTGGTCCAAGCAACGCGTGGACGACGGCGTCGAGAAGTACCTGACCGCGGTGGGCCTCTGGGAGCAGAAGGACAAGAAGCCCTCAGAGGTCTCCGGCGGCATGCAGCAGCGTGCTGCGGTGGCTCGGGCCTTTGCCGTGGAGCCCACGGTGCTGCTGGCAGATGAGCCCTTCGGTGCGCTGGACGCGCTGACTCGATCGCGGCTGCAGGATCAGCTGATCAAACTGTGGAAGTCGGAGTCCGACACCGAAATCGTGGTCATGGTTACCCACGGCATCGACGAGGCCATCCTGTTGTCCGACCGCATTGTGGTGATGGGGGCACCGCCGAACCCCTCGATCATCGAGATCATCGAGGTGGACCTGCCGCGTCCGCGCGACCGGGTCTCGATCATCGATGACCAGCGCTACCGGGCGGTGCAGGAACGCATGATGTACCTGCTGACCACCACCCCGAACGAGCGCGAGAAGATGCCGCCCAAGGACACCAGCGTGGCGCCGCGTCAGCCGGTCGGGGCCGCCGGGTAGAGGCACAGCCAGCCAGTTCCGGCAGGCCGCCTCACAGGTCCATCGGTGCGGGGTGAAGTCCGATTTTCCTGACGGAAACATCTGTGCCGGTGAGCGGAAACATGCAGTTGGGAGCATGAGGAACATGTCCACCACCACACCGCACTCCACGAGCCTGACCCGTCCCGCATCGCCCGCGGCATCACCTGGCCGCACTGAGGCGGCAGGGACCGACGCGCCCCCCACCGACCGTCTGGTGGTGGAACGGGGACGGTGGATCAGCAACTGGCAGCCCGAGAATCCGCGCTTCTGGAACGGCCCCGGCCGGCTCACCGCCCGCAGGAACCTCGTATGGAGCGTCTTCTGCGAGTTCCTGGGCTTCGCGGTCTGGCAGCTCTGGTCAGTCACCGTGGTCTTCCTTCCGGCCGCAGGCTTCGACCTCTCCAGCTCCCAGCAGTTCCTCCTGGTCTCCCTGCCGCCCCTGGTGGGGGCCACCATGCGCATCCCCTACAGCTTCACGGTGGCCATGTTCGGGGGACGCAACTGGACGGTGATCTCCGGGCTGCTGCTGCTCATGCCGACCGTGGCCATGAGCATTGCGCTCGCCAACCCCGAGACGCCAGTCTGGGTCCTGTACCTCATCGCGGCCACAGCCGGCTTCGGAGGGGGCAACTTCGCCTCCTCGATGGCCAACATCACGTTCTTCTACCCGGCCAGGGAGAAGGGCCAGGCCCTGGGCATCAACGCCGCCGGGGGCAACCTCGGCGTGGCCGTGGCCCAGCTGACGGTCCCTATCGCCGTCACGCTCTTCGCGTTCGGGACGTTCGGCCCCAACCTGTCCGCGGCCGGATTGATGTGGATTCCGCTGATCCTACTGGCCTCCTGGGGCGCGTGGCGGTACATGGACAATCTCACTCATGCGAAGAACGATGTGCGCGGAACACTCGCCGCGCTGCGGGAGAAGCACCTGTGGATCAGCGCGGTGATCTACATCGGGACCTTTGGCTCCTTTATGGGCTTCGGCTCAGTCTTTCCCACCCTCATCAGCATTCAGTTCCCGGACTTCTCCAGCTTCCAGGTGCTCGGCGCTGCTCTGTCGCTGGCCTTCCTCGGGCCCCTGGTGGGTTCCCTGGCCCGCCCCTACGGAGGGCGGCTGGCCGACCGCGTCGGCGGGGCCCGGGTCACGGTGCTCTGCTTCGCGGCCATGGCGGCGGTGACGGTCGTGGTGGTGAGCACGCTGGGCTGGTCCAGCTTCTGGCTCTACCTGGGACTCTTCCTGCTCCTGTTCACCATTACCGGGGTGGCCAACGGGTCCAGCTACCGGATGATCCCCCTGGTCTTCCGTTTGAGCGTGCCGGCCGGGGACCGTGTCGGCCACGAGCGCAAGGCCTCGGCGGCTCTCGGTTTCATCGGCGCGATCGGTGGTTTCGGAGGTTTCGCGATCCCGCAGGTCCTCAATGCCTCTAACGAGCTCACCGGGTCCTTCGAAGCCGCGTTCTGGTGCTTCGCCGCGGCCTACGTGGGCTTCGCGTTCCTGACCTGGGCGGTCTACATGCGTCCGGGAACGATCTTCGCCTCGGCGAGAGTCTGAGGAGCACCATGACGACGCCGACGCCTCAGCACGCCGATGCCTCAGCCGAGACCGTCCGCACCCACTGCCCCTACTGTGCGCTGCAGTGCGCCATGGATCTGACGGTCTCGGAAGCGTCTGCGCCGGCCGAGGGCCACGGCGCCCCGCCCTCTGGGGCAGGAGCCTCACAGCCCCCTCTGTCCTTCACCGTGAAGGGTGCAAGCTTCCCCACCAATCGTGGCCGGCTGTGCCGCAAGGGCAACACCGCCGCGGAGCTTCTCACCCGGCGCGGTGACCGGCTCACCGCCCCGCTGATTCGCGAACGTTCGGCCGACGGCGCCCGGGCGGGTCGGGGGAGGACGGCACGGTTCCGCGAGGCCACCTGGGACGAGGCGCTGGATGTGATCGCCGAGAAGGTGCGTGGTCTGCAGCAGACCCACGGTGCCGACGTCGTCGGCGTTTTCGGGTCCGGGGCGCTGACCAACGAGAAGACCTATGCGCTGGGCAAATTTGCGCGTCTGGCCCTGGGCACCTCGCAGATCGACTACAACGGCCGATGGTGCATGTCCTCGGCATCGAAGGCCTCAACCATGGTCTTCGGGCTGGACCGGGGGCTGCCCTTCCCGCTGACGGATCTTGATGAGGCCTGCACCATTCTGATGCTGGGCTCCAACGTGGCAGACACCATGCCCCCGTTCGTCCAGCACCTGGAGGGCGCGCGCTCCCGCGGGGGGCTCCTGGTGGTGGATCCCCGGCGTTCGGCCACGGCGGAGCTGACTGCCGACGGTGCCGGGATGCACATCGCGCCCGCCCCGGGTGGGGATCTGGTGCTGCTGCTCTCGGTTGCTCAGGTGGTGTTGGAAGAAGGCTATGCGGATGAGGAGTACCTCGCCGCCCGGACCGCGGGCCTGGAGGATTTCCGGCGATCCGTCTCCCACTGGTGGCCGGAACGCGCCCAGGCGGCCACCGGGGTGGGGGCGGATCAGATCCGCCTGCTGGCGCGGAAGCTCGGGCACGCCGCGCGCGCCGCACGCTCCGGTGGTGCGCCGGTGTTCATCCTTACCGGACGCGGTGTGGAGCAGCACCGTGACGGCACCGACACCGCGCGGGCTGCCATTAGTCTGGCCCTGCTGCTGGGGCTTCCCGGCGGCGGAGTCACCGGCGGGGAGCCCGACGGGAGCTGGCGCGGGGGTTACGGGACGCTCACCGGCCAGGGCAACGGCCAGGGCGGGCGCGAGATGGGGCAGAAGTCTGATCAGTTGCCCGGAATCCGCATGATCGCCAACCCGCAGGACCGTGCGCACATCGCCGGCGTATGGGGTGTGGAGCCCGAGCTGATTCCCGGACCCGGCATCCCCGCGACCCAGCTGCTGCACCGCATGGGTACCACCGGCGAGGACGGGCGCCCGGCAGGGGTGAAGGCTCTTTTCGTCCACGCCTCCAACGTGGCGGTTTCTGCCCCTGACGCCTCACGGGTGGTGGAGAACCTGCGTGCCCTAGATCTGCTGGTGGTGGCCGATTTCTTCCTTTCGGAGACCGCACAGGAGGCCGACGTGGTGCTGCCGGTGCTGCAGTGGGCCGAGGAGGAGGGCACCATGACCAACCTGGAGGGAAGGGTCCTGCGGCGTCGTCGGGCCGTGGATCCCCCAGCCGGGGCACGGTCTGAGCTGTGGATCTTCGCGGAGCTGGCCCGGCGTCTGAATGCTCCCGGAACGTGGTCCGCTGAGCCCGTCGAGGTGTTCGAGGAGATCCGGCGTGCCACTGCAGGGGCCGCGGCTGACTATTCGGGTCTGGACTATGCCAGCCTCGACGACGACGGCACCGCCGCTTACTGGCCGGTGCCCTCCACCCCGCAGCGGACGGAGAGCGGCTCGCGAACCGAGACGGGGGAGCCGATCGTGGGTACCCCGCGGGTCTTCACCCGGGCGTTCGCCCACCCAGACGGCAGAGCGCGGCTGAGCGCCATACGACCCGTGCGCCAGAATCAGCCGCGTGCGGCTGGAGAGCTGACCTTCACCACGGGCAGGCTCATGGAGCACTATCAGTCCGGTACGCAGACCCGGCGCGTGCCTGCCCTGCAGCAGGCGCATCCGGAAGTCTTCGTTGAGGTTCATCCCGCCACCGCCCGGCAGTTCGGGCTCGATGACACCGGGTACGCGTTGATCGAATCGCCCCAAGGGCGGATGACTGCGCGCGTTGCCGTCACCGACGGTATTCGCGCTGACACGATCTTCTCCCCGTTCCACTTCTCCGGGTCGGGCACCGCGAACCTGCTGACCCGGGGCCTGACGGATCCGCACAGCTCGATGCCGGAGTTCAAATCGACTCCCGTGACGATCCGCCCGGTCACCGCTCAGGACGGCCGTGTCCCCGATGACTCTGGAGTTTCTGCCGGAATGGAGGCGAAAAATGCGGCATAACGACCACGACTCCGGTGACCATCAGGCAAGGGAGAGACCCCCGCACGTGGTGGTGGTGGGATTCGGACCGGTCGCGTCCCGGCTGCTTGAGGAGCTGCTGCCCGAGGCGCGCAGCGGCGCTCTTGCGCTGACGGTCATCGGGGCGGAAGAGCGTCCGGCCTATCAGCGCATCCGCATCGGCGATGTCAGTGTGGGCCGGATTGCCCCCGAGGATCTCATGATGGACTCCGTCCAGGCACTGAGGCACGACGGCGTCACCGTGCACCTGGGCACCGAGGTCACCTCCGTGGATCCCGCCGCGCGCACTCTCACCCTGAGCGCCACGGACCCGGGACCGGTGGGTCAGGGGCCAGCAGCGCCAGTGGGCCAGGGACCAGCAGCTCAGGGTCCTTCCTCGGGTGAATTCTCCGAGGATCCCCACCCGTCCCCGTCCGTTCCCGAGACCCTGACCTACGACAAGCTGGTGCTGGCCACCGGTGCGGAGGCCGCTGTGCCGCGCATGCGGGTGGAGCTGCGCCGGGGTGGAGCCCTCGATGCTGAGCTGCGGGCCGAGGGCTATCCCGAGGGGGTCATGTCCCTGCGGACCATGGAGGATGCCCTGCGGGTGCGCGAGGTGCTCAGTGCACAGAGCCCGCAGCCGGTCGTGGTCCTGGGAGGCGGAGTGCTCGGGGTGGAGGCGGCGCTCGCCGTCGCGGAGATCGGCCGGCCGGTGACGCTGCTGCACCGCGGCAACGTGCCCATGGGGCGGGCGGTGGATACCGACGCCGGGATGCTGCTGCGCCGCGAACTCACTCACCGCGGGGTAGAGGTGCGTGCCGCCACCGATGTCACCGAGGTGGTCTCCGACGACGGCCGGCTCACCGCAGTGCGCACCAGCCTGGGGGAGCGGCTTCCTGCCGCCCTGCTGATCACCTGCGTCGGCATCACGCCCCGCGACGGGCTGGCCAAGGCGGCGGGGCTGCCCTGCTCCTGGGGGATCACCGTGGATCAGGATTCGCGCAGCACCGGGAACCCGGACGTCTTCGCGATCGGCGACTGCTCCTCGGTTCACGGACGGGGGACCAGCGGCCTCATCGCCCCGGGCTGGTTGCAGGCCGAGGCGGCCGCCGCCGCCCTGCGCAAGGACCTCGGGATCGTACCGGAGGTGGAGGTGGACGCGGCAGGGGTCCCTGTGGAGTTCGCCCCCGACCCGGTGCGCCCGGCTGCCGACGGCATCCCCGAAGAAGCCCTGGCCGAGGAGACCTCCACGCCTGAGGCAGGGGAGGACGTCGGCGGCGCAGGACTGGACGTCATCCTGGTGAAGTCCAAGACCCTGAACATGGCCTGCGCCGGCACCACCGACGTGGACCCCTGGGACCCGCATGCTCCGGAGGTCTCGACCTGGTCGGATCCCAAGCACGGTCAGTACCTGCGCATCGTCACTGAGGGCGAGCGGCTGCTGGGTTTTGTCTCGGTGGGGATGCCGCGAACCGCTGCCGAACTGGCAATGCATGCCAGCCGCGGCACACTCCCTGCGGCGGATCGCACTGCGCTGCTGGCTGCCGAGCACGCCACCAAGGAGGCCGAGCTGGGACCGGAGGATGTGTTGTGTCGCTGCGCGGGGACCACGGTGGGGCAGGTGGCCGAGGCGGCGGCGTCGTGCTGCAGAACGGTCGGAGAGATCAGCTCAGAGACCCGCGCGGGCACTGGCTGCGGCACATGCCATAAGAGCATCGAGAAGATCCTCGCCGTCTCCGCTCGCCAGGATGACGCTCATCAGGACGGTGCGCGGGAGACGGCCCGGGCAGCTTCGGTACCGGCTCCGCTCGCCTGAGCGCGGTGCTCCTGAGGGGACTGATCGTGTGGACATGCTGAAATAGTCGGATTAAGCGCGCCTGTGCGGGGCGATTCGCGATGCGGGCGCCGCGTATCCGACACTTTGTCCTTCGCTGGAGACCAGGGCTGAAGGCGGAGGGCGGGATGAGGGGACCATCGGGGCCGGATCCTCACGGGCCTTCTTCGGGCGGTGGCGAGGTGTACTGCCCGAGCGCGTGTCCCTGACCGCGGACGGGCTCAGGTCTTGATGCGGTAGCCGCGCTTGACCACGGTCTGGACCAGGTCGCTGACCGGCAGCACCTTGCGCAGACGGGAGACCCACATCTCCAGGGCATGTCCGGAATCGCAGTAGCGGACCTGCTCGAGCAGGGCCTCACGAGAGAGTGTCTGCCCCCCGGCCTCCATGAGAGTGCGCATCAGTGCCAGGGGCCCCGGTGCCAGGCGTACGGGATCGGCGGAGAGCTCCGGGGTACGCAGCTGAGCCCCGCGCAGTTCGACCGGCCCGTACTGGGTCTCCAGCCGAATGGTGTGGTGATTCTCCAGGTGATCGCAGACTTTCTTGATCATGGCGCCCAGCCGCCAGCGGTCGGGGACGACGGCTTCGATGCCGGCGTCGGTCAGCGGCGCGGCGGTCACGCCGCCCACCGCGGCGGTGAGAACGTCAGTCTGGAGGGCCTCCAGCAGAGCGGCGCGCTTGCCATACTGCTGGGCGACTCCCAGGAACGCATCAACGGCCGGAGCAGCGGTGAAGGTGACCATGTCCAGCTGGCGCTCGATGACGGCGTCGATCATCTTCAGCAGCTCGGAGTCTTCCGGCGGCTTGGTCCACGTGTAGGGCATCACCGTGACCACGGTGGCCCCAGCACGCTCAAGCCGGGAAATCTGATCATGGTTGAGCAGACCGTGAAGCTGGAACGCCACGGTCTTGCCGCGCAGATCGTTCTCCAACAGCATGTCCAGCACGGTTTCGGTGCGCTCGTCCTCGGCCGCACCGTCGTCATCGAGCCCGGAGGCCCGCACTGCCCCGCGCGCTTTGGGCCCGCGCACCAGGATGCTGGCGCCCTCCAACGCCTCATAGAGCTCGTTCCACACCCCGTAGGAGTCGGCGGCCTCGGCCCAGCGGCGCATTCCATAGGCGGTGGTGATGATCGCGTAGTCCGGCGCGGAGGCGATGACCTTGTTCGTATCGTGCTGCAGGGTGATGGACTCGGTGAGCGAGGCGATCCGCAGGGCCGGGGCGTGGATGACCTCCGCGCCGCGGCGCTGGAAGGCGGAGATCAGCTCCTCACTGCGCCGGTCGGCGGTCACCCCGATCCGGAATCCGGAGAGCGTCTGCGGCAGGCTGGGTGCGGGAACAGGCTCAGGGCTGCCGGTGCTGGGGACCTCAGGGATCGCCTCCTGGGAGGGCGCGCCTGAGGAGGCCGGCAGGGAGGGGTTCACGCCGTCTCTCACGCTCCAGCTCTCACGTCGGGGGTCCACTGTGGTGCAGCAGCATGATCCGCCGCGGGAAAGGCCCGGCCTTCTCCGACGCCGGCCGCTGCCGCAGCCTCCAGAATAGCGTGACGGGTCTTCGCCGCAGCGTAGCGGTCCACCACGGCCTCCCCGGCGAGCGGTCCGGGCGCTGCCAGACGCACCACCTCACCGATCACCAGCACCGCAGGGGAGGAGACCCGCCGCGAGGCCGCCACCCCGAGGACATCCTCCAGGCTCGCCACACTGACGCGCTGCTGCCTGCTGTAGCCGTTCTCCACGATGCCCACGGGCGTGGTGGCCGGGAGTCCGTGGCGACGCAGGCCCTCCACCGTGTGGCCCAGGGTGCCCACGCCCATGAGGATCACGATGGTGCCCCCCAGACCCACCAGTGAGGCGAACTCCTCCTCGGAGAGGGGATCATGACCGGAGATGACGCTGAAGGCACGGGTGACGCCGCGGGCGGTGACCGGAATGCCTGCGGCGGCAGGGACAGCCACCGCCGAGGTCACCCCCGGCACCACAGTCACTGGGATGCCGGCCTCGCGGCAGGCCGCCACCTCCTCGCAGCCGCGGCCGAACACGAACGGGTCCCCGCCCTTGAAACGGACCACGCGCTGGCCCGCCCGGGCGGAGGCGATCATCATCGCGTGGATGTTCTCTTGGGTGATGCGGTGGTGACCGGGCCTTTTACCCACGTCGAACAGTGCGGCCTGCGGCGCCCAGGCGCGCAGCTCGTCAGTAGGAGCAAGGCGGTCGTAGTAGACCACGTCGGCGGCGGCCAGCACGTCGCGGGCCCGGACCGTCATGAGGTCTGCGGCGCCGGGACCTCCGCCCACCAGGGCTACCTCGCCCATGGCCCTTCCGCCCTCCACGGCGGGATGGATGCCGGGGGAGGTGGCACCGGCGCAGAAGGCGTCGTCGCTGATGATCCGCTTGCCGGCTGGTTGCTCAGTGCTCATCGCAGGCTAGCTCCTTCGGGCTCGGGCACAATCGCCAGGGCAGGCTCCCCATCCTCGGCGGGTGCCTCGGGGACGTGATAGTCCTCCTCGGCACTGCGCACCGGGATGGTGGGCCCCAGCAGCACTGCGCTGCTTCCGCGCTCCTCCTCGGTGGCGGGCCGGATCTGGTCCCGCTCCACGATGTACTTCAGATCGGTGTCGGGAGCGTTGGGGGCATTGATGAAGCTGCGGAACCGGCGCAGCTTCTCCGGGTCCTTCAGCGTAGCCGCCCACTCATCCTCGTAGCGATCCACGTGACGGGCCATGGCAGCCTCCAGGTCTTCTCCGATGCCCAGAGAGTCGTTGACGACGACGTCATAGACGTGCTCCACCCCGCCGGGCAGGTCGGCGATCCAGTGGGCGGTGCGCTGAAGCCGGTCGGCGGTGCGCACGTAGTACATGATGTAGCGGTCCATGTACTTGATCAGGGTCTCATCATCAAGGTCCTTGGCCAGCAGCTGGGCGTGCACGGGAGTGGCGCCGCCGTTGCCGCCCACATAGAGGTTCCAGCCGTCGGGGGTGGCGATGACTCCGGCATCCTTGGCGCGCGCTTCGGCACATTCGCGAGCGCAGCCGGAGACGCCGAACTTCATCTTATGCGGCGAGCGCAGCCCCTTATACCGGGTCTCCAGACGGATCCCCATGGCTACCGAATCCTGCAGCCCGTAGCGGCACCAGGTGGTGCCCACACAGGACTTCACGTTGCGCAGCGCCTTGCCGTAGGCCTGGCCGGACTCGAAACCGGCGTCCACCAAGCGCCGCCAGATATCGGGCAGCTGCTCCAGACGGGCCCCAAAGAGATCAATGCGCTGGGCGGCGGAGATCTTGGTGTAGAGACCGAAGTCCTTGGCCACCTGGGCGATCACCGCCAGCTTGTCCGGAGTGATCTCCCCGGCGGGAATGCGCGGCATGACGGAGTACGTGCCGTTCTTCTGCATATTCGCCAGGGCTCGGTCGTTGGTGTCCTGAAGACCGCCTCGGCCACCGCCGAGGATGTGCTCACTGTGCATGGCGGCAAGCACGGAGGCTACAGCTGGCTTGCAGATGTCACAGCCAAAGTTTGCGCCGGAGTCTGCCGGGGTGCCGAAGCGGTCCACCACGTCAGTGAAGCTGCGCAGATCGGTGGCACGGACGGCTTCGAAGAGTTCGGCACGGGAGTGGGCAAAATGCTCGCACATGGCCTGGGAGACCTCCATGCCCTGGGTGAGCATCTCCTTCTCCATGACCTTCTTGGTCAGGGGCAGGCAGGAGCCGCACTGAGTGCCGACCTTGGTGCAGGCCTTGAGTCCGCCCACCGCCGTGACCGGTTCTCCCGTGGTCTCGCCGCGGACCGCGCGGCGGAGATCACCGGCGCAGACGGCCTTGCAGGAGCAGACCTCGGCGTCGTCAGGCAGGTCCATGTCCACCTCCCCGCCACCGGAGGCCGTGAGGAAGGCGCCTGGTTCAGCGGGCAGCTCGCGGCCAAGCAGAGGGCGCAGCGCGGTGTAGGGGCTGGCGTCTCCCACGAACACCCCGCCCAGCAGAGTCTTCGCATCATCGGTGACCACCAGCTTCTGATAGATCCCGCCGATCGCATCGGCGTAGACCACCTCCAGTGCGCCCGGAGTCTGCCCGAAGGTGTCCCCGAAGCTGGCCACATCCATGCCCGCCAGTTTGAGCTTGGCTGCGGTATCGAAGCCTTCGAAGCTCGCCTCGCCTCCGCAGAGCCGGTCCGCGACCACCTCGGCCATCGCGTTGGCCGGGGCTACCAGGCCCATGCAGATGCCCTGGAAGTTCGCGACCTCGCCGATCGCCCACACATGCGCGGCGGAGGTGGCGCAGGTCTGGTCGATCAAGATCCCTCCCCGGGGGTTCAGCTCCAGCCCGGCGTCCCGGCCCAGCTCATCGCGGGCGGTGATGCCGATCGCGGCGACCACCAGGTCAGCGGCGACGTCGTCGCTTGCGGCGAAGTTCAGGGTGTAGGGGTAGGCGCCGCCCCCGTTGGCGGTCACTGCGCTGGGGCGCTCTCCCATCTTCAGGTGATAGCCCGCCCGGGAGATCAGACGGTTCAGCACGCGGCCGCCGCCCTCGTCCAGTTGCGCGTTCATCAGGTACTGGCGGGAGTGGACGATGGTCACCTCGGCGTCGTGCCCCTTCAGCCCTCCGGCAGCCTCCAGGCCCAGCAGCCCGCCGCCGATCACCACGCAGTGGGGCCGTCGGCCCAGCTCTTCGCGGAGCTGATGCACCCTGCGTGTCAGCCAGTCGACATCGTCCAGGGTGCGGTAGACCGCAACGTGCTCGGCGCCCTCCACCGGGGGGCGGGGAGCTGAGGAGCCGGTGGCCAGGACGACGTCGTCATAGCTCACCTGCTCCCCGGAGGCGGTAGTGAGGGTGCGAGCCGCGGGGTTCAGGCCGGTGACCGGCGTGGAGGTCCGCAGGCTCACGCGCGGGTCCTCCCACATCGCGGGGTCCCCGAGCAGCAGGTCATTGGTGGGATCCTCGAACCGCTTGGACAGACCCACGCGGTCATACGGGGGCAGGGCCTCCTCGCTGAAGAGCGTGACGCGCATGTCCTGGGGATCGCGGGCCAGCAGCGCCTCCACCAGCCTGTGGGCGGCCGGGCCACCCCCGACGACGGCGATGTGCCGCTGGGGTGCTTCGGGGCTGAGAGGTGTAGACATGGGGCGACCTTCCACGGGTATCCACTTCACGGATCAGGTGTCACACCACGCTAGGGGGAGGCGGTTTCCCCGCCGTATCTGAGATGTGAGGCCGATGTGACAGTGTCCTCACGAGGGTGCGGGACACGTGTGAGGTGAGTGTGATCCGCGGTTTACGCCGTGGCCCCACGCGGGAAATCCCGGGCCCCTAGGCTGGCATCAGAGCAGTAAGCATCCCTACGGAGATAAGGAGGCTGCAGCAAGTGACTCAGCAGGAGACGGCGACACTGGAGAGGGTGAGGCAGGAGAGCAGATGGCGCCAGATCTGCCCCCTGGGCGAGCTGGAGCCCATGTGGGGCGAGGCAGCCCTGGTGGGCAGCACGCAGATCGCCCTCGTGCGGCTGCCTGATGACCGCCTCTTCGCCGTAGACCACTTTGACCCCTATGCGAAGGCCAATGTGATGGCCCGCGGCATCGTGGGCTCCCGGCAGGGCCGGCCCACACTGGCCTCCCCGATCCATAAGCAGGTCTATGACCTGGAGACCGGGGAATGCCTCAGCGAAGAGGGGCTGCGCCTGCGCACCTACCCCGTCCGCGTGGTCCGCGACCACATCGAGATCAAGGTCTGACCATGAGCGCTGCGACGGCGAGCACGCAGCCGGCTGCGGGCCATGAGACACGGGAGCCTGCAGCCAGCACGACGCCGGCCCTGGCCGCCATCTCCCACGGCACCTCGTCCGCAGCAGGTCAGGCGGTGGTCCGGGCGCTCGCCGAGCGGGTGCGTCTTGCGGCCGGACAGAGACCCGACGTCGGGCCCGTGCTCCTGGGGCACGTGGACGTCCAGCAGCCGGACATCCCCGCCACCCTCGAGGCACTGCCCGACGGTGCTCCTGCGGTGCTGGTACCCCTGCTGCTCTCGGCGGGCTATCACGTCAAGGTGGACATGAGGCAAGTGACCACGACCTCAACTCGCCCCACCGCGATCGCCGGTGCCCTCGGCCCTGACGCACGCCTGGTCGAGGCCCTCCATCACCGCCTGGTGGAGGCGGGGTGGAGCGCCGGGGACGTCGTCGTCCTGGGTGCCGCCGGCTCCTCCGATCCCGGGGCGGTGGCCGATGTGAGCGCCACTGCCAGAATGCTCAGCGCCCGGCTCGGTGCAGACCAGGCCGGGCAGGTGCAGGAGGCGTATCTCTCCTTCGCCGAACCTAGAGTCGCGGAGGCGGTCACCACGGCGCGCCAGCGCCATCCCGGCCGACGCGTCGTCGTGGCCAGCTATCTCCTGGCGCCCGGTTACTTCCAGACGCTGCTAGAGAGGCAGGCCCGTGAGCACGGTGCCGACGTCGTGACCCAGCCCCTGCTGCGGGTGGGTGCCAAGCAGCAGCCGGATATCCCGTCGGACCTGGGCGAGCTGGTGCTGGACCGCTACCGTGAGGCGCTGGCCTCCCTGGTCTGACAGCGCTCGTTCCAGAGCTAGTTGGGCTTTCCCTTCCTTTGGCGGCCCTATCGATGGGTCGACGTAGTGAGAATCGCCGAACCGATGCAGCGCGGGAGTCCAGCCTCGCCGCATTCCCGCAGCCTCCCGCAACACGGCCGGTAGGATGGCGGCGATGAGCACAGCACCAGAGTCAGGCGGCCGGCCGGGCCACCGCGGACAGATGGACCCCTGGACCACAGGCACCCCTGCCTACCGTGTCACGCTGGTCGGCGGCATGGGGCTGACCTTTGCGGGGATCCTCGCGGTGCTGGCGGCTGCTTTCGTCGGTGCCGAGGCGGCCTCGACCCTGCGCACCGTGGGGCTGTACCTCATCGTTGCCGGACTTCTGACGCACGTGGTCTCCATCGGCCTGCGCAAGCGTCAGGCGGCCCAGATCATCCGCGCCCGTAGAGACTCAGCCAGCAACGACACCGACGAGCGCTAAGACATCCACCACGAGCCCAACCCTTAAAGAGATCACCAGTGAGCATTAATACTGAACGCCAGGGGCACACCTATCCGCCCGCGCAGCCCTATCAGGTCAGCCGCGAGGCGATCCGGGAGTTCGCCCACGCCGTGAAGGCCGCCCATCCCGCCCACTACGAGGTGGACTCCGCCCGCGAGCTGGGACATCCAGACCTGGTGGCGCCTCCGAGCTTCGCGGTGGTGATCGCCCAGCGCGCCGAGGCCGCCGTGATCAATGATGAGGAGGCCGGCATCGACTTCTCCCGCGTGGTCCACGCGGATGAGCGCTTCACGCATCACGCCCCCATCTTCGCCGGGGAGACACTTCACGCCCAGGCGACTCTGGAGCGGATCCGGGTCATGGGCGCCGGTGCCATGGTGACCACCCGGGTGGAGATCACCGCCGAGTCCGGCGAGGCCAAGTCCACGGTGAGCTCCTCGCTGCTGGTGCGCTCCGATGATGAGAACGACGACGCCAAGGAGGCCTCCGCATGAGCCGCCCCACTCTTGATCAGCTGGAGAAGGGCCAGAGCATTGGTTCCCGCACCGTGGAGCTCTCCCGCGCCGATTTGCTGCGCTATGCGGCGGCGTCCGGGGATCACAATCCGATCCACTGGAACGAACGCTTTGCCCGTGAGGTGGGGCTGGAGGGCGTGATTGCCCACGGCATGCTGACCATGGGAATCGCGGCAGACCTCGCCGTGGAATGGGCCAGTGACCCCGGCGCGATCATCGACTACCAGACGCGCTTCACCAAGCCGGTTCCGGTACCTGACGCCCCGGCGGGCTCACCGGAGACGCCCACCGCCGTCCTGGAAGTCACCGGAAAGATCGGTGCGCTGAACCCCGACGACGTCACCGCGCGTGTGGATCTCACCGTCGAGCTGATCAGCACCGATGAGGCCGGCGAGCAGACCCGGACCAAGGTGTTGGCCAAGACTCAGGCGCTCGTGAAGCTCCAGTGACCTGCTCAACACGTTGTTGTAATAGGTCCTCGGCGTATAATTTCCCGACGTTTCACGACGCACCTGTGATGCTTCGCAGCCTGACTGTGATCACCACGCCATCTGACCCCTTGATGTAAGGATGCTCAATGACCAGCTTTGACATGACCTCCCCCTGGTTGAAGGGGATCGCCGCGGCCGGCGTCGCGGGCCTGGCCCTGACCGCCTGCGGCAGTGACGACGAGTCCGCCGACGAATCCGGCCTGTCCCTCGTCAGTGCGGGCACCCTGCAGGTCTGCTCAGACCTGCCCTACGCACCCTTCGAGTACATCGACGAGGACGGCAACGAGGTCGGCTTCGACATCGACATCGCCCAGGCCATCGCTGATGATCTTGACCTGGAGCTGGAGATCGTCCAGACCGGCTTCGAAGGCATCCAGTCCGGCGTGGCGCTGAATGCCAACCAGTGCGACCTGGCGATCTCCGGTATGACCATCACCGAGGAGCGTGCCGGGAACATGCTCTTCTCGGATCCTTACCTGGATGACAACCTTGCCGTGCTGACCCGTGAGGACACCGGAATCACCACGCTTGAGGACCTCGAGGGCTTTGACGGCACCGTGGGCGCCCAGGCGGACACCACCGGTTCTGTAGAGGCGCAGGAGCGCGGTCTGGAGCTGCGCGAGTACACCGACTCCGGCCTGCTGCTTCAGGGCCTGGAGTCCGGCCAGATCGAGGCGGCCTTTGGCAATATCTCTATCCTCGCCTACCAGGCTGCACAGTCGGACGATCTGTTCTTCGTGGATGAGATCGAGACCGGCGAGCAGCTGGGCATCGCCGCTGAGCTGGAGAACCAGGAGCTCATTGACGAGGTGAACCGTGTGCTGGCCGAGCTTGAGGAGAGCGGAGAGCTCGATGAGCTCGAGCAGCTGTGGTTCCACTCGGATGAGACCCCGGACGAGGCTGATGACGAGGGCGACGACTAAACTCTATGGCTCTTACCACCCGACACCGGAGACGGCTTAGCCTGAGCATTCAGGCGGCCGTCTTCGCTTGTGCCGTCCTGCTGCTGCTGATCTTTGTGGACTGGGCGGCGATTCAGCGCAGCTTCTTCAACTTCGGCAACATCGGTCCGATGTTCCCGGACATCTTCCTCATCGGACTGTGGAACACCCTGCAGTACACCGCGGTGGGCTTCGTCTTTGGCCTGCTGGGAGGCACGGTGCTGGCGCTGATGCGGATGGCCAGCTTCCCCGTCTACCGCTGGATCGCCACCGTCTACGTGGAGTTCTTCCGCGGGATTCCCGCGATCCTGGTGTTCATCGCCCTGGGCTTCGGTGCGTCCCTGGCCTTCGGATGGAACCTCTCCACACTGCAGATCGCCGGTTCGGCGCTGGCTATCGTCTCTAGCGCCTACATCGCGGAAACGCTGCGTGCGGGCCTTCAGGCTGTGCCCAAGGGGCAAATGGAGGCCGCCCGCGCCCTGGGTATGCCGGCCTGGCGGTCGATGATCACCATCCAGATTCCGCAGGCCTTCCGTATTGTGATGCCCCCGCTGACGAACGAGGCCATCCTGCTGACCAAGGACTCATCCCTGATCTTTGTGGTGGGTATGGCCGGTTCCGCAGCTGAGCTGACCAAGATGGGACGCGATGGCATCAACGTCTACCAGGCGGGTCTGACCCCGCTCGTGGTGGCGGGCGTCTGCTATCTGATCATCACGGTACCGCTGTCCATCCTGGCCCGCCGTCTGGAGAACCGCAGCTCGGCACGGTCGAGCAGGAAGAAGGCCAAAGCATGACGCAGCAGAATACTCAGCCCGAGGCCCCGGCGGCCTCGGGAGTGACCATCACGGGGCTGCACAAGTCCTACGGGGACAACGAGGTGCTTAAGGGCATCGACATCACCGTGGCACCCGGAGAGGTGGTTTGCCTCATTGGTGCCTCCGGTTCCGGAAAGTCCACCCTGCTGCGCTGCGTCAACCGGTTGGAGGACCCCAACGCGGGCACCATCATGGTTGGGGAGTTCGAGGCGACCGACCCCGATGTGGACCTGGACGCTATGCGGCGGCAGATCGGCATGGTCTTCCAGCAGTTCAACCTCTTCCCGCACCTGAGCGTCCTGGAGAACTGCACCGTGACCCCCCGCAAGGTCCTGAAGCAGTCTAAGGAAGCTGCTGAGGCTGAGGCCCTGGCGCAGCTGGACAAGGTGGGGTTGAAGCACCTGGCGGATCGCAAGCCGGATCAGCTCTCCGGCGGTCAGCAGCAGCGCGTGGCGATCGCCCGGGCGCTGACCATGAAGCCGCAGCTGATGCTCTTTGATGAGCCCACCTCCGCACTGGACCCCGAGACCGTGGGTGATGTGCTGGCCAGCATGCGGCAGCTCGCTGAGGCCGGCATGACCATGATCGTGGTCACCCACGAGATGGGTTTTGCCCGGGAAGTAGCAGACCGCGTGGTCTTCATGGACCAGGGCGTGGTGGTGGAGGAAGGCCCCGCCGAGCAGGTCATCAGCAACCCGTCCCAGCCCCGCACCCAGGACTTCCTGCGACGCGTGCTCAACCCCCTGGGAGAGTGAGCGCCCACAGTAAGGTGGGAGCGATGAAAACCTTCGCCGAACACACCACCGCCCGCGTCGGAGGGCCCGCAGGGGAGTGGATCACCGCTACCAGCGAGGCTGAGGCCCTGAACGTCCTGGCGGATCACCCACTGCCGACTGAAGACCAGCGCGCCGCGGGTCGCGACACGCTTCTGGTGCTCGGAGGCGGTTCCAACCTCCTGGTCGCCGAGGAGGGTTTTGCGGGCACCGTGCTGCAGCTGGGCTTCACCGGCGTGAGCGCGGAACCCGTGGGTGAGGACGGGGTGGACGTGACCGTGGCTGCGGGACATGACTGGGACGACGTCGTCGCCTGGAGCGTGGAGCGCGGCCTGGCCGGGCTTGAGGCTCTCTCCGGCATCCCCGGCGCCACCGGCGCGACGCCCGTGCAGAACGTGGGGGCCTACGGCGCTGACGTCTCCCAGACTCTGGTGGACCTCCGGGCCTGGGACCGGGCCGAGGGCGAGGAAGTGACCCTCACAGCCCAGGACCTGGACTTCGGCTACCGAGACTCTCTGCTGAAGCGCAGCACCATTGCCGGCTCTGTCCGCTACGTGGTGCTCTCCCTACGATTCCGTCTCCGCCACGCTCCGGGCCAGCCGATGTCCTCCCCGGTGCGCTACGGCGAACTGGCGCGCAGTCTCGGACTGGATCCCCAGCTGCCGGAGAGTGAACGGCGAGCACCCCTGGCGCAGGTGCGTCAGAAGGTGCTGGCGCTGAGAGGTTCCAAGGGGATGGTGCTCGATCCGGAAGACCATGACACGTGGTCGACGGGCTCGTTCTTCACCAACCCGATCGTGCCGGCGTCGTCGTCGGCTTCTCTGCCCGAGGGCGCACCGCAGTTTCCCGCTGGAGTCGCCGAGGACGGCGCTGAGCTGGTCAAGCTGTCTGCGGCCTGGCTCATCGACAACTCCGGATGCGGCAAGGGGTTCGGTGCGGATCTGGTGGAAGGACGCGCCTCGCTGTCCACGAAGCACACTCTGGCAGTGACCAACCGCGGCACGGCCACCACCGAGGACCTGCTGACCGTGGCCCGCGCAGCACGGGCCAAGGTGCGCGAGCGTTTCGGCATTGACTTGCACCCCGAGCCGATCCTCATCGGCTGCTCACTTTGAGAGGATAGGCCCATGACGTTTCCTGCAGCCTCCGATGTTGAGTTCGGCGCCGAGGATCACGCGCTGACCGTGACCGAGCTCGGCTACGGTGCCATGTCGATCGCTGGGGCCTACGGCGCCATTGCCGAACAGGATTCGCAGACGCTGCTGCACGACCTCTATGACCGCGGCATCACTTTCTTGGACACGGCCAACGTCTACGGCGACGGTGAGTCTGAGCTGCGCCTGGGGGAGTTCCTGAAGGGGCGGCGCTATGACGTCACCATCGCCACCAAGGTTGGCATCGTCAAGGGCGGAGGTCCGGGCAAGCGGCGCGCCCGCGGAGACGCCGCCTATATTCGCGAGCAGATCGACGGCTCCCTGAAGCGCCTGGGGACAGATTATGTAGACCTGTACTACCTGCACCGTGTGGACCCCGAGGTGCCGATCGAGGAGAGCGCCGGAGCCCTGGGCGAGCTGGTGGAGGCTGGCAAGGTGCGCACCATCGGCCTGTCGGAAGCCACCGCCGAGGAGATCCGCCGCGCCCACGCGGTGCATCCGGTGACGGCGGTGCAGTCCGAGTGGAGCGTCTTTGCCCGCGATGTCGAAACGCATGTGCTCGGCGCCTGCCGCGAGCTCGGCATCGGCTTTGTCGCCTACTCTCCGGTGGGACGCGGCCTGATCACCGACCGGTTCGACTTTGATGCGGTGGCTGAGAACGATGTTCGACGCACCTTCCCATGGTTCTCCTCGGAGAACCTTCCTGCGAACCGGCAGCTGGTCCAGCGCGTGGGCGAGATTGGTCAGGGCGCGGGCCTGAGCACCGGGGCCACAGCCATGGCCTGGCTCTACGCCAAGGCTCGCCAGCTGGGCGTGAACCTGTCGGTGATTCCCGGGACCCGCTACATCGAGCACTGGGATGAGTTGGCCACCGGTCTGGAGAAAGCCCTGGACGACGACGCCGTGAGTGCACTCGACGCCCTGGCTGAGCAGGTCCGCGGGGACCGCAGCTTTGACCCGAACTGGGTCAGCGGAGGCCGTGAGGGCCTCCTCCCGCGGGCCTGACGGATCAGGCCGGTTAAGAGGCTCCCTGTACTCCCTCCACCAGGGGGAAGACCTGTTCGGCGATCCGTTCCAGTTCTTCCTTCAGTGGTGAGGATTGGATGAGCAGCAGGGTCAGTCCCGACTCCTGATAGGCGCGAATCTTCTCTGCCACCTGTTCAGGGGTGCCCACCAGATTCGGCCGCAGCCCCCGGGTTCCGACGGCGTACTCCTTGGCTGAGACCTTCACGTTCAGGGCGGAGTTCGCGGTGAACTCTCTGAAAGAGGCATAGCCTGGGGAATCCGGTTGGATTGCGGTGATCCGTTCCAGCTCCAGCTGGGCCTCCTCTTCAGTATCCCGCACGATCACGTAGGCGGACATAGCGAATTCCCGCATCGCTTCGCCAGCCTTCTCCTCACGTCGCCGGTTCAGATCGGCGACCTTCTCCCGAATCTCCTCTAGCGTTCCTCCATGCATAGCGTAGGCATTGGCGAAGGAGGCGATAGCCTCCCGGCCTGATTCGCTCTCTCCCCCGGCGAAGATGCCGGGTTCCTGCTTCGGCTTCGGTTCGACAGTGGTGCCCTGGGCACTGAAGTACCGGCCCTGGTAATCAAAGGGGGACTCCCTCAGCGCTCCAGTGATGACTTCTACGAATTCACGGGCCTGGTCATACCGTTCATCATGGGGCGGGAAGACGCCTCCGAACTGCTTGGCCTCCTCTGCCCACCATGCAGCCACCACGTTGATGCAGTGCCGGCCGGGGGCGATCGAATCGATCGTGGACATCTGCTTGGCAGCCACCGCAGGAAGGTGGAACCCAGGCCGGATAGCAGTCATGACGCGTAGCTGCTCGGTGATGGCGAGCACAGCGGAGGTGAGAGACCAGGCTTCCAGGCTCGGCGCTGTCGGGCCTTTTCGGTCATTGAGGTAGAGCTCCGGGATGAGCGTGGTGTGGTAACCCAGGCGGTCGGCAGTGAGCGCAATCTCGCGAATCGTCTCCCAGCGTGCGGGCATTCCTTCATCACCGACGTTGCGGAGGAATCCGCCGTAGACGGGAGTCCAATATCCGAAGTGCATGGTGTGTCAGCCTTTCTGGTTCCGCTGAAAAGCCTCGACGAACTCGAAGGCCTGTTTCAGGTCGGCCATGAGATCCTCGGGGTCTTCCAAGCCGATCGAGAGCCGCAGCGTACTGGCGGAGAACCCGGCCGAAGCTAGCTGGGCGTCGTCAAAATGGGAATGTGTGGTGGTGGCCGGGTGAATGATCAAGGAGCGGGCATCCCCGATATTGGCGGCCAGGGTGAAATGCTCCAGCGCATTCACGAAGGCAGGGATGGCCTCGGTGCCGGCAGCCAAGTCGAAGGAGAGGATACTGGGGGTCCCCTCGAGATAACGATCTGCCAGGCCGGCATAGGGACTACCGGTGGCCCGCGGATGATGCACGGTGGAGGCGCCCGCATGCCGGTCCAGGAAAGCGACGACGGCAGCTGTCGAACTCGACTGTCGTGCCAGGCGTATATCCAGTGTCTCAACCCCCAGAAGGATCTGGTGGGCGTTATAGGGCGAGAGTGCAGGGCCTAGGTCATGGACCAGCTTGGTCTTCGCGTAGACCAGGAAGGCGCTGCCCCCACGGCCGAACCGCTCCCAGAGAACCACATCCCCCACCCGCGGATAGGGCTTGGTGAACTGCGGCCAGCGGTGCGGCTCAGCGCCGAAGTCGAAGGTGCCCAGATCCACGATAGCTCCAGCCAGGGAGGTGCCGTGTCCCCCCAGGTGTTTGGTGGCGGAGTAGACCACAAAATCCGCGCCGTGCTCCTTGGGTCGCAGCAGAGCGGGAGTGGCCACGGTGTTATCGATAATCAGGGGGACCCCGGCCTCATGAGCGATATCTGCCAATGCGCGGATGTCCAGAATACTTGCCGTCGGGTTGCCGATGCTTTCGGCAAACAGGGCTCGGGTCTCCGGGCGGATGGCCGCACGCCAGGCCTCAGGGTCTGCAGGATCCACCAGCGTAGAGTCGATGCCGAAATCCCGGAAGGTATCGGTCAGCAGGTCCACCGTGCCCCCGTAGAGCGTGTTTGAGGAGACGATGTGCTCTCCCTGTTTAGCCAGGGCGAGCAGGGCTACGGCCACAGCTGACTGGCCGGAACCGGTGGCCAGGGCCGCTACCCCCTCGTCGAGGGCCGCCAGGCGCTCTTCCAGGATGATCTGGGTGGGGTTGCCGGTGCGGCTGTAGAGGTTGTCCTTGCGGCGCAGGGCGAAGATATCCCGGGCAGCTTCCCAGGATTCGAACTCATAGGCGGCTGTCTGATAGATCGGCACGGTCACCGGATTCTGCGGGCGGCTAGGCGAGGTGCCTGAGCGAATCTGGCGGGTGGAGAGACCGGTCATGCAATGACCTTCCGGCGGAGGATGGGCGTGGCCGTGGGGTCCAGGCGTAGACGCTCCACGAAGGTGATGATCTCCGCGGCCACGCTGCGGTGATGGACATCATTGAGCACATCGTGTAGCCCGCCGGCCACAGTGGTCAGTTCAGCGCTCCAGCCATGGAGCTGATGCTGGACCTCGGGGAGAGGGGAGATGCGGTCGGCTTCGCCGTGAATTGCCAGGACCGGGATGCTGGGCGCGTTGATGGACCAGGTGGGAAGGATGGACGAGGTGCGGATGCTCTCCGCACCGGCTTCTTCCGCCACACCCCGGTGCACGGGACAAGCGCTGCGCAGAGTCAGCTCATCCTCTGCGGAGGGGGTGGCTCCGGCGACAGCGGCTCCGGCAAGCACCAGGCCGCCGGGAGCGGGGGAGAGCAGCTTTTGCTGGTCGGCCTCGGCCAGGAATCCTGCCGCCGTATCGGCGCCTATGGCCACTGTGGAAAGCTCCGGGGCCCAGCCCGTGGCAAGTCTGTTCCACAGGTCTGCAGCCTCCTGGGGCGACCGGGGGGCTGTGGTGGGCACATGGGCGGTATAGCCGTCTACCGCCAACCGGGCACTGAGTCGGCGGTAGTGGGCCGGGGAGTCACCTCTTCCCTGGAAGACCACAGCATGTCCGCGGACTGTGCCCGGGGGATGCACAGTCTCCGTCTCGGGAGCTTCCTGGACCGTCTCTGTCATCACTTTCCTCAATGTGTGAACATAGTTAAGAACAATATGATGCAGTAGACGTTACGCGAGCTGCGCTGAGCTCCCCAATATTCGTCACATCAAGAAACACTAGGACACAAAAATCTCTCTCTATGTTCACTCTTTAGGGAAAGTGTTCATACTGAGACTGTGCCTAGGTGATTCACCCCTGCGAATCCGCAGCGAGAGGTGATGAAGAACAAGGAGATGAAGATGTCACAGTCACGGAAGATCCGACTGGGTGCCGTGCTCGGTGGAGCAGGAGGTCCCGGGGAACACGGTGCGTGGAAAGAGCAAGAGATCCCCGGAAACGCCAGTATCAACATTGAGTACTACCTCCGGCAGGCTCAGCTGGCTGAGCGGGGAAAGTTTGACCACCTTTTTGTGGTGGACAGTCTCTACATCACCCCCGACTCGCCCCCGCATTACCTGAACCGTCTGGAGCCGTTCACTCTGCTGGGAGCGCTGGCGGTGCAGACCCGGAATATCGGCCTAGTCGCAACGATCTCCACCTCCTATGAGGAGCCGTTCCATGTCGCACGCCGCCTCGCCTCCATCGATCTCATCAGTGGCGGCCGCGCAGGATGGAACGTGGTGGCCACTGGCGACGGGGGAACTGCCAAGCTGTTCGGGCGTGGCCAGCATCTGGAGTATGAAGATCGCTATGGCCGGGCTCTGGAGCATGTCCAGCTGGTGCAGAAGCTCTGGGACAGCTATGAAGACGAGGCTTTCCCGCGTGATGTGGAGACCGGGACCTTTGTCGACGTCGAGAAGCTGCATCCGGTGGAGCACCGCGGCAAGTACTTCACCGTGGAGGGGCCGTTGAACATCTCACGCTCTCCCCAGGGCCAGCCGGTCATCTTCCAGGCCGGTGATTCGGAGTACGGGCGCAATCTGGCTGGAGCCATTGCTGAAGGCGTTTTCACGCACCAGCCCACTATCGAAGCTGGCATCGCCTTCTCCCGGGACATTAAGGCGCGGGCCGAGAAAGCAGGCCGGAACCCTGATCATGTGCTTATCACTCCGGGCATCAAAGTCATTGTCGGTGACAGCGATGAGCACGCCCGCGAGATCGAACAGTATTTCCAGGACCAGGACGCTGACTTCACCAGGGCCGTCAAACTCTTCGGTCGTCCTTTCGGATGGCACGATTTCAACCAGTATGACCTCGATGCGCCATTTCCTGACCTGGGAGACCTGGGTGACCGTGACTGGAAGACCCGCGCGGACCAGATCAAGACAACCGCCCGGGAAGGGGGCCTGACTCTCCGGGAAACAGTGGAGCGGTTCACTGCGCCGCAGCCCTCGCCCTTCGTGGGCAGTGCAGAGACCGTGGCCAGCACGCTTCAGGAATGGTTCGAGGCGGGAGCTGTGGATGGTTACAACATCCATATCCGAACTCTGAGCCAGTTTGCCCGATTCACCGAGGAGGTCGTTCCTCTCCTGCAGGAGCGTGGTCTCTTCCGTGCGGAATACGAGGGAAGCACTCTGCGGGAGCATCTCGGTCTCCCCTTCATCGCCAACCGGCACCTGCAGCGGGAAGCCGTCCCCACCGGCACCTAGTGCACTGATCGCTTCATTGCGCACAGACAAGAGGAGAAATGATGTTCACAACATCTCGTGACCGTAAGCCCTGGAGAGTCGGGGCTGTGACCGTGCTCAGTGCAGCTCTGCTGGTGAGTTCCTGCGGCGCAGATGCCGGAGGCCAGGGGGGAGCAGATGGAGGGGAACAGGTACTGAGCTGGGCCCCGAGGGTCTCTCCCTGGAGCTGGGACCCTATCGTGCAGGGAAGTGGATTCCAGTTCAACCAGCTTTCCCTGGCCTATGCCTCTCTCACTGAAATCGATGAGAACGGTGAGGCCCAGCCAGGGCTGGCTGAAAGCTGGGAGTACAACGAGGCTGGGGACGCCGTCACCTTCACTCTGCGGAAAGACCTCACCTTTCAGGATGGAGAACCTGTCGACGCAGAGGCCGTGAAGCTCTACGTAGAACGAGCTATTGGGCAGGAAGACTCTGCTCTGGCCAATGATTTGGACTCCATCGATCACATCACCGCAGACAGCGAGCTGGAGGTGACCTTCCACCTCACCCAGGTGGATCATCAGGTTCCCCTCCTTCTGGGGCGCCGGGTGGCACTCATCACCTCACCGGCAGCAGACCCCGAGGATCTTGAGCAGTTCCCTGTCGGCGCTGGCCCCTTCACTCCCTTGGAAATCGTGCCGGATTCCCATGCCTACTTCCAGAAGAACCCTGACTACTGGAATGCGGACGAAATTCACATCGACAGAGTGGAAATCCATTGGGGTATCGACACGGCGTCCGTGGTGCCCGCCCTGCAGACCGGGACCTATAACTTTGCAGACCTCCCCCCGCAACAGGCGCAGGCGGCTGAAGGCACCGAGGTGGAAGTGGTGACTCACCCCGGGTTCAATGCGGCGAACATCGCCATCAACCACAATCTGGAGCCGTTCGATGACCCGGCTGTGCTGGAGGCGGCCCGTCATGCCGTTGACCGGCAGGAGTTCGTTGACTCCATCACCTTCGGTTACGGCAGCGTGACCGCACAACCCTTCCCCGAGGACTATCTCGCCTGGAGTCCGGAACTCGAGGATCCATGGCCTTATGATCCTGAGCTTGCCCGAGAGGTCCTGGCGGACGCCGGATACGAGGAGGGAGACATTGTGGTGGATTTCGTGGTGCGCGATGACGAGCCGGTCAATGAAATCGTTCAGTCACAGTTTGCTGATGTGGGGATCATCCTGAATCTGCAGGTGACCACCAACTGGGAGCAGCCCTTCTTCAGCAAGGAGCTTCCCATTTCTACCTACTCCACTACAGGACGGGAATCCCCGGTGCAGACACTGACAGCTCACTTCGGCCCTGACGGCCCTCTGAACCTGGCGGGAGAATACGAGAACGATGAGTTCTTCGAAGCCGTGGCGGTGGCACGCGAGACGCCGCTGGATTCCCCCGACTATGTGGACAACCTCCACGCCGCAACAGAGGCGGGAGCGCTCAACAGCCCCACCATCTTCACCTACAGCCTGCCCAATATCTTCGGAAAAGTGGGCGTCTCTGAACTGCCACAGGTCCCAGGGCAGATTCACTGGACCGGCGTCACCATCGAGGACTGACCATTCATGTCTACGGCCACTGTGGAGAAAGCACCCCCCAAGCGCCAAGAGCCAACACACCGTCCCCTGCGGAGCGGGAGGAAAGATGCCCGGGGTTCCGTGGCAGCACTGCGGACGAAACGGTTTTTATACGGCATCGGCCGAGTAGCAGGCGTCTTCCTCCCTGTATTTCTGCTCGGAACGTTCCTCACCTTCCTGCTGGGACATCTCAGCGGATTGAGTCCCGCTTATGTCCAGCTGGGAGAATCCGCGACCCCGGACCTGGCTGCCCAGCTGGAGAGCGAATGGGGGCTGGACCGGCCCTTCCTCGTGCAGTACGCAGACTGGTTTGGCTCTCTGCTCACCGGTGATCTGGGAACAAGCTGGTACAACAACCAGGGAGTCTCGGACCTGCTCTGGGGGCGTGCCATCGTCAGCATGTCAGCGGCAGGTCTGGCCCTCCTCATCGGAGTGGTCTTCGGCTTTCTTCTGGGGGCCCTGGCCGCCGCGCTGCAAAGAACATGGGTGGATCGTGGCATCACTGCTTTCACCACGATGATCTCCACCATGCCACCCTTCGTGGTGGGGATCGGGCTAGTGGCCATTTTCGCCGTGGGCCTGGGTTGGCTCCCCGCAGCAGGCTACGTCCCCCTCAGCGCAGGTCTCGGACCCTGGTTGAGCTATCTGATCCTGCCAGCATTGGCGCTGAGCTTCGACACTATTGCCGACGTCGCCCGGCAGCTTCGCACGGGGCTGGTCTCCTCTCAGCGGCAGAACTATGCCACCGGGGCACTGGTCCGGGGGCTGAGCCCGCGCCGCACATTCTTCGTCCATGTGCTGCGCAACGGGGCAAGCCCCTCCATCGCCATTCTGGGTATGAAGTTCCCCAATCTGCTGGGCGGAGCAGTGGTGACCGAGGCGATCTTCGGTCTGGCCGGCTATGGCCTCTTCGCCAGTGAATCGGCCCTTCGGGGGGATGTCCCGGCTGTCCAAGGAGTGCTGGTGGTAGCAGTGGTGCTCGTGGTGGTCTTCAACGTCTTGGTGAATATCATCCTCAATCGCCTGGTTCCCGCCTCGCAGAGAGGAGTCTGAGGGTATGCTGCGGAATCTCTTGGCGCTATGGAGTGTGCGGATAGCGGGTGCCTTCCTGCTGCTGGTGCTGGGGCTGGCCATCATCGGCCCAGTGGTGGCACCTTTCGAGCCCCTCGAACGCAGCCCCAATATCCTGGCGCATCCTTCCGCGGAGCACTGGTTGGGAACGGACTATATGGGCCGTGATGTCCTGAGCAGGATCCTGACCGGGTCCACCATTAGTGTCCTGGGAGCGGTGGAAGTGGCGGTCATCGCGCTGGTGCTCGGGGCTCTTCCAGGAATTCTTTCGGTCTATCTGGGACGTGTTTTCGAGTGGGTGACCCTTCGGGTGATCGACACATTGATCGCTCTGCCCTTCCTTGTGGTCGCAGTAGCGATGACCGCCCTGCTCGGTAACGGAGTGCACCAGGCTATGATCGCCGTCGGACTGCTTGTCTCTCCGGTGTTCTACCGTGTTGCCCGGGCAGCAGCGCTGGAAGCAGTCAGTTCGCAGTATGTGGAGGCGGCGGTACTCAGCGGAGCGTCCACCTGGTGGGTGGTGCGTCACCACATCTGGGGGAAGGTGCTACCTGCGCTGGGGGTGGCACTGGCCAATACGATGGGGGCTGGTCTGGTGGTGATTGCCAGCCTGACCTTTATCGGTATCGGCGTCCAGCCTCCGGAACCTACATGGGGAGGCGTACTGGCCTCAGACCTGGGATATCTGCATTTCCGCCCCTACGCCCCCTTCTTTCCCATCGCCTTGATCATGGCCACTGTATGGGCTCTTAATGCCTTGGCCGATGGCATCAGGGATGTTTCCGGGGAATCGGGCCAGCGCCTGGCCACGCGAGGCAAAGCGGTTCCCTCCACTGTGCAGAAGAGCGTCAAGGCGGGGGAGGTCAATCTGCGATGAACTCTGATGAGAGGCTCCTCGATTATCGCGAGGTCACGATTGCGAACAGGATGACCGGTGAGCATATCGTCCATGGTTTCACCGCTTCGCTCCGACGAGGTGAGGTGCTGGGCATCGTCGGAGAGTCGGGAAGCGGAAAGTCGATCACCTGCCGTTCCATCTTGGGGATTCTTCCCCGCGGCTTCGATATCACGGAAGGAACAGCTGAAGTCTTAGGGCAGGACCTCCGAAACCTTTCGGCCAAAGGATGGCTCAGCATCCGGGGTGTCCGGGTGGGGGCGGTATTTCAGGACCCCGGGTCATATCTGAATCCCTCCATCCGGGTAGGTCCACAGATTGCGGAGCCGCTCCGGGTCCGGCGAGGCCTGAAGCGAGGAGAGGCCAAGGAACGCGTCCTGGATCTCTTTGCCTCCGTGCATCTGGCTGACCCTGCTGACTTATACCAGCGCTACTCCTATGAACTCTCCGGTGGAATGCTGCAACGAATTCTCATCGCCGGAGCACTGGCCCTGGAGCCGGAGGTTCTCATCGCGGATGAGGCCACCACGGCGCTGGATGTGACGGTGCAGGCCGAGATTCTTGACCTGCTCGAGGAGCTGAAGGAAAAGACAGGGGTGGCTCTGGTGGTTGTTTCTCATGATCTGGCCGTGGTCGGAAGACTTTGTGACCGGATCCTTGTCATGCGTCATGGACAGATCATCGACCAGGGCAGCACCCGCCAGGTGCTGTTTGAGCCTGCCCATGAGTACACCCGGCTGTTGGTCAGTGAGCACCAGGTGTATGGGCTTGACCGCTTTCTGGCTGCGGAAAGGAGCGCAGGATGAATAACACCAAAGAGCGCCTGCTGGAGGTCGAACAGCTTGATGTTCACCTCGGTTCCCTTCGTTCCCGCCGGCAGATCATCACCAACGCGAGCTTCTCCCTTCGCCTTGGGGAATCGGTGGGACTCATCGGAGAAAGTGGATCAGGGAAATCCACCATTGCACGCACGCTGCTGGGACTCGTGAAACCCTCCCACGGGCAGATCACCTTTGACGGGCAGAGACTGAGTGGGTTCAGCGTCAAGGAGTGGAATATATTCCGGAGGAAGGGGTCCCTCCAGTATGTCTTTCAGGACCCCCTTCGTAGCCTCGACCCGGAATTGACACTGGGCCGATCCCTGGCTGAGCCCCTGCATATTCAGGGACGGTTCTCGCGCAAGGAGATCCGGCGAAAGACCGAGGAGCTTGCCATTGATGTCAACCTCGCACCTGAGCTGCTGGACCGATATCCTGCAGAACTCTCTGGAGGACAGCGTCAACGTGTTGCCGTTGCCCGGGGCCTCATCCTCGAGCCCAAACTTCTTATTCTGGATGAGCCGGTGAGCGCTCTGGATTCAGCGAACCGAGTGCAGGTGCTTCAGCTGCTGGAGAAACTGCGGCAACGGGGTATTTCTTTGCTCTTCATTTCCCACGATCTGGGTTCCGTAGCCGGTATGACGGACCGGACTTTGGTGCTCTACCGTGGTGACCTGGTGGAACAGGGAACTACCCGTGAGGTGATCAACTCCCCTCAGCACCCTTACACCAAGCTGCTTATCGGATCGGCGCCTACTTTGGCGGCCGTAGCGCTGGACCGCAAGGAACGCGACGCCCTGCGGCAGGAGCTCGCAGCATTCTGAGGCCCGGCCGGTCCTGACCCCCAGGGCTACAGTCGCCCCAGCACGACCTGCAGCATACGGCGCAGCGGCTCGGCCGCGCCCCAGAGCAGCTGGTCGCCCACCGTGAAGGCGCTGATGTACTCGGGGCCCATCTCCAGCTTGCGGATGCGGCCTACGGGGATCTCCAGGCCACCGGTGGCGGCTACGGGCGTGAGCTGGTCCATGGTCGGCTGCTTCTCGTTGGGGACCACCTTGGCCCACTCAGTGCCCTCGGCGACGATCTTCTCGATCTCCGGCACGGGAATGTCCTCGCGCAGCTTCAGGGTCAGCGCCTGGGAGTGGGAGCGCAGCGCGCCGATGCGCACGCACAGCGAGTCGAACGGGATTTTCCCGCCCTTGGAGACCACGCCGGGGGCCACGTTCTCGCCGCGGCCGAGGATCTTATTGGTCTCCACACCGGCCTTCCACTCCTCCTTGGCCACGCCGTTGCCCAGGTCGGCGTCAATCCAGGGGATCAAAGAGCCGGCCAGCGGCACACCGAACTGCGAGGCGTCGAGCTCGCCGCGCTGGGAAGCCAGCACCTTGCGGTCGATCTCCAGGATGGCTGCTGCCGGGTCGGCCAGCTCCTCAGCCACGGTGCTGTGCAGATCCCCGAACTGGGTCAGCAGCTCGCGCATGTGCTTGGCGCCGCCGCCGGAGGCGGCCTGGTAGGTCATTGCCGTGCCCCACTCGACGAGGTCCTGCTTGAAGAGGCCGCCAAGGCCCATGAGCATGCAGGAGACGGTGCAGTTTCCGCCCACAAATTCGTTCACCCCGGCTGCCAGGCCGGCGTCGATCACGTCGCGGTTAATGGGGTCCAGCACAATGATGGAGCTGTCCTCCATGCGCAGGGTGGAGGCGGCGTCAATCCACAGGCCCTTCCACCCGGCCTCCCGCAGCTTGCCGTAAACGGCCTTGGTGTAATCCCCACCCTGGGCGGTGACAATCACCGGCAGCTTGGCCAGGGTGCCGACGTCGTAGGCGTCCTGAAGCGTGGTCTCCTCCAGCTGCACACCGTCGAACTCCGGGGCGGCGCCGCCGGCATTGGAGGTGGAGAAGAAGACGGGGTTGAAGTGCGCAAAGTCGCCCTCATCCAGCATGCGCTGAATGAGAACCGAACCCACCATGCCACGCCAGCCGATCAGGCCCACAGAGGGGGTTCCGGCGGAGGAGGACAGGGCGGAAGTCAGAGCGGGAGCAGCAGTCATAGACACCAGCGTAACGAGATTGCCCCGCGGGCGCGATCAGAAGAGGGACTCGTCACGCCGGCGCATGCGGTGCCGGGCGCATGCGCCGGTACGTCTCAAAGCGGTACCGGGTGCCGCTCTGAGAGGTCTCCCAGCCCTGCTCGGGCATGGCCGAGACGAGCGTCCACTCCTGGGGATCCAGCTGGGGAGCAAAGGTGTCGCCGTCGACGTCCAGGTCAATCTGGGTCACAGCAGCGATCTCCGCCAGCCCCTTCTCCACCGCCTCGGAATAGATGGCCCCTCCGCCCATGATCCACACAGCAGGGGAGTCGTAGGTGTGTTCACCGGCCAGTGATAGGGCATCCTCCAACGACGACGCCGTCAGCGCACCCCCCTCCGCCAGCGGCAGCGTCTTGCTGGTGTCCCGGGTGACCACCACATTGACCCGTCCCGGCAGCGGCCGGAACCGCTCCGGCAGGGATTCCCAGGTCTTGCGCCCCATGATGACGGGCGCCCCCTGGGTGACGGTCTTGAAGTAAGCCAGGTCCTCGGGCACGTGCCAGGGCATAGCACCGTCGCGTCCGATGACGCGCCCCGGCGTCTGGGCCCAGATCATTCCAACGGTCGGCATGGGATTCCCTCCTGCGGTGGGCTATACCGCCACGGGGGCTTTGATAGCGGGGTGGTGCTGATAGTCCAGCACCACGAAGTCCTCCAACGCGTAGTCGAAGATCGACTCCGGGGTGCGGTTAATGCGCACCCGAGGGTAGGGGTAGGGCTCGCGGGAGAGCTGCTCGCGCACCTGCTCCACGTGGTTGTCGTAGATGTGGCAGTCGCCGCCCGTCCAGATGAACTCGCCCGGTTCCAGGGCCACCTGCTGGGCCACCATCAGGGTCAGCAGGGAGTAGGAGGCGATGTTGAAGGGCACGCCTAGGAACATGTCAGCACTGCGCTGGTAGAGCTGGCAGGAGAGCTTGCCCTCGGCAACGTAGAACTGGAACAGGATGTGGCAGGGCGGCAGCGCCATCTGCTCGATCTGTCCGGGATTCCACGCGGAGACCACGTGACGCCGGGAGTCAGGGTTGTCCTTCAGCTGCTGGATCAGCTGGGAGATCTGGTCGAGGCTGGTGCCCTCAGGGGTGGGCCAGGAGCGCCACTGGACACCGTAGATAGGGCCGAGCTCGCCATTCTCATCAGCCCACTCGTTCCAGATCCGCACCCCGCGCTCCTGCAACCAGCGGGCGTTGGAGTCCCCGCGCAAGAACCACAGCAGCTCCAGCGCCACGGATTTGAAGTGCACCCGCTTGGTGGTGATCAGCGGGAAGGACTCGGAGAGGTCAAAGCGGATCTGACGGCCGAACACGCTGCGGGTGCCGGTTCCGGTGCGATCAGACTTCTGGGCGCCGGTGTTCAGCACATCGGCGAGCAGGTCCTCATACGGGGTGGGTATGGTCTCACTCATCGCCAGCCAGTCTAGCCCGGCAGTCTGGAGATCCGGACCCCTGCGGCGCGCGTTGCCGAGTGCCGGCGTCGCCACGAAACAATGTCGGATTCACGGTGCCTTCTCGCGGACCTCGCCGGTTAAGGCGCCGCATATCCGACACTTTGGTGCTTGGTGTGAGCGGACGGTGCTGGTGTGAGCGGGCGCGCGGGCCACCGGCCGGACGTGACCGGGTTTCCCGCCCCCGGAGCAGCTTCAGGCATGAGGACGTGGGTGAGTTCGCCCAGAGGCGGCGCGACATGTGCGCACCCCGGAACCTACTCAGTCGTCGAAAGGTTCGTAGAGCTCCAAAGCGATGACCTCTCCGCCCCGGTCCACGGCCCGATGCGCGACGACGACGGCGCCCGGCTTCAGGTAGGGGTCGGCGGCGGGCAGAGCGGCGCTGACCTGCTCGTAAGGGATCCGTCCCCGCAGCTCGGTCAGGACGATCGGCAGCACGGGCCGGTGGGTGCACACCAGTGCGGGCTGCAGCAGGTCCAGGGTCTTGCGCGTGCGGCCGGCAGTCCTGCCTGGCGCCTCCTTCGCGCGCTTCTCCGTGAGTGACTTGCGGTACTTGATCTTGTGCCGATGCTGCTTCACATACGGAGCCAGGGTCTCCTGGCAGCGCTTCCACGGGCTGCAGTCCAGGTGCCGGGGGCGCCAGGCGGTGATGAGTCGCTCCACCGCCTTGGCCTGCCGCTTGCCCGTGGCAGCCAGGGGGCGCTCAGACTCGGCCTTGGACCAGGACGAGCGCGGCTTAGCCTTGGCGTGGCGCAGCACCACGAACGGCACGGTGGCGAGTTTGCGCTCCTCGTGCAGCCTCTCCAGTTCCGCCAGAGGCTCCAGATCTCCGGGCTGGCTCAGCATCTCGCGCGCCTGGTCCGGGGTCACCCAGCGGGTCTCGTCCGTCTCCTCCCCGTCGGGGGTCGGCTTGCCGTCGAGGACCTCGGCTGCCCAGTACCAGACCTCCTTGGGTACGGAGACTCGTTCGCCCCTGACGGTCTTGATGACGTCATAGCGGGTGATCGGCAGCGGGGCGCCGAGCCGGATCTTGAGCTGGACCTCTTCGGCCACCTCCCGGATGGCGCATTCGGGTAGGGTCTCGCCGTCGTCGAGCTTGCCCTTGGGGAAGGACCAGTCGTCGTAGCGGGGGCGGTGGATGACCAGGACCTGAAGGTTTCCCTGGTGTAGACGCCACACGAGCGCACCGGCCGCCAGAACCTCGGCCTCGATGCCGTCATCGGAAAGTGTCTCGCTGGCGCGGCGGGGAACATGTCGCATCGTCGCGGGGCTCGTGGTCTGCGAGGAATTCACGTCTGAAAGATACCAGTGAGTCAGGAAGGCTCTGCAGTCGAGGTGATCAGCGGCTCGTACTGGGTATCCACATCCCACACCGTGAAGCCGAGCTTCTTGTACAGCTGGGCGGCCGGAGTGTTAGAGGCGTCGACGTAGAGGATGATCGCATCGACGCCCTTCTCCCGCAGATGCTTCAGCCCCGCCAGCGTCAGAGCGGCCCCGAGCCCCCGGCCCTGAGCGGCAGGGGTAACGCCCACCACGTAGACCTCGCCCAGGCGCTCCTCGCCGGCTTCCGCGGGCGGGATCTTGGTCCAGTGATAGCCCAGCAGCTCACCGGTCTCAGTGTCCTCGGCCAGCAGGAAACCCTCGGCACTGAACCAGTCGGCGTCGATCCTGGCCTGTAGATCTTCCTCCGTCAGTCGCCCTTGCTCCGGGTGGTCGGCAAAGGCAGCCGCATTGGCGTGCAACCACGCCTCATTGTCCTCGCCGGGCACAAAGCTACGGATCCGCACGCCTTCGGGCAGAAGCCGCTCAGGCAGCTCCACCGAGTTCTCCAGGCGCATGCGCCACAGCTCGCGAGCCGGGGTCCAGTCGAAGCGCTGCGCCAGAGCGGGGCCGCCCTCGTGTCCGCCATGGGCCCAGGCGCGGTAGACCCCGCCGGAGTCGGGGGACAGAAGCGTCGCACTCAGAGATTCAGCCAACGCAGTGGCAACACCGCGTCGGCGGTGCTCGGGATGGACCACCAGCTCCAACACATCAGGCTCAGTCTCACCGCGGGGATTCTCCGGGTCCGACTCTCGAGATCCCAGGACGACGACGCCGGCCCCGGCAAGTTCGGGCTCCTCCTCACCCGTGATCCAGGCCAGCACCAGGGCGACGGGGGAGGGCGCATCCTCCTGTTCGGCGGTGAGCCGCGCGGCCTGGTGCAGCTCTACGAGCGTCTGCTCGGAGAAGGGTGGGGCGCCGTCGGTCTTCTGCGCGACGTCGGCAAGCGTCTCCAGCGCGGTGACGATCTCAGCGGAGACGCCATCGGTCAGTTGCTCAACCTGAAGGTTCGGGGCAGCCATGGGCTCAGCCTACTGCTTGGGTCCCCGGTGTGGAGAGGGTGGGGTGTCGATCGAGCGCGGCGTGACGGATTCAGGCGGCGTCGATGTCGTCGCTGGATTCAGTGTTCTCGGTGCCGCTGACCACCAAGCGGTAGCCCACGTTGCGCACCGTGCCGATGAGTGACTCGTGATCGGAGCCGAGCTTGGCGCGCAGGCGGCGGATGTGGACGTCCACGGTGCGGGTGCCGCCGAAGTAGTCATAGCCCCACACGTCGTGCAGAAGGCGGTCGCGGGTGAAGACCTGGCCGGGGTGCAGGGCCAGGTGCTTGAGCAGCTCGAACTCTTTGTAGGTGAGGTTCAGAAGCTTGCCGTTGATGGTGGCCATGTAGGTGGTCTCGTCGATGACGATGGCCCCGGCGCGGATCTCCCCGGCGGGCGCTTCTGCCTCGGTCTCTACTGCCGCCATGCGGATGCGGGCATCAACCTCTCCGGGGCTCGCTTCGGCGAGGACAAAGTCATCGGCCTGCCAGGACTCGTTCAGTGTGGGGAGTCCGGCCTCGGTCACCACCACAATGACGGGCGAGAGCATCGAAGATTTCACCAGTTGGCACAAGGAGCGAGCATGGGCCAGGTTGCTGCGCGCATCGATGAGCGTGATATCCGCATTGGGAGCGCGCACGATGCTCGAGGCTTCGGCGGGGAACTGGCGGATGCGGTGGTTGAGCAGCTCGAGTGAGGGCAGGGCGTCCTCGGGGGCATCAGAGAGCAGCAGCACCTGAGCCATCGGTATCCCTCCCTCAATCTCGCGTGCCCTGAAGTCTAGCCGTACGCCCGGATCACCCCTAGCCGAACACCCGGGGGCGAGGCTTGTCACAACCGTATTCTTTTCCGCTATGCGAAATGGTGTTTGAGTGATCCGTTGAAGAGTATAGCCACGACGCTCAGCGCCCTCTGGCAGGATGGACTCCGATGAAGTATTTCCCGGTCGCCCTCATGGCGCTCGCCGCCCCGCTGCTGATTGCCGCCCTCTCCTGGGCGGGCACTGCTGCGCTCACCGTCGCGGTCTGCGCCCTGTGCGTGGTGGTGGCGGTGGGCTGGCCGCAGCTGATGGGCGTCACGGCGCGCAAGTCGCTGTCCATGGTGATCCTGGCCGCTGGAGTCATCGCCGCCGTCGGCGCGGCTCTGGTGGCGAAGACGGAGAACCTCTTTTTCTGGTCCTCGGTGGCGCTGGCTTTCGGCGTGATGACGGTCTTCGTCATCCAAGTGCTGCGGGGCACGGGCCGGCCGCACCGCCTGGAATCCACCCTGGGTGCGTGCACCGGTGTAGTGATCACGACGACGGCCGCCGGGTGGGTGGCCGGTCTTCGTTACCCCGCAGAGCTTGCCGGCACCAATGGGGGTGACGTCCTGGGGCTGCTGCATGTGCGAGGACTGCTGCACTACGAGGACTGGACGGTGCTGAACGTGACCGGCCCGGGCGGTGAGCTCTCGGTGGTGGCTCTGGCAGCCTCAGCGCTGTTTGCCGGCTCTCTGGTGGCGTGTCTGCCGCTGCGTGAAGCGATTGTGCTCCCGGCGACCGTAGTGGTCTCCACCGCCGCCGCTCTGACGATCGCGATCCTCTGGGGCGAGCTCACGCTCCTGTTCGCCGGCGTGCTCGGAGTTGCCGCCGGTGTGCTGCTGGCTTGCTTCCGCCGATTCCTCGTCCAGCACGGCGCCCCGGGCTCGGTGCTCTCCGGCATGGCCGTCGGGGCCGCTCCCGTGGCCTCCATGGGGGCCTTGGTCTACTTCACCGAACGACTGCTGTTCGTGTGACCCGCCTGAGGCAGCCGGCTCAAGGACTTCTGATCGCAACAGGCACGCGTGCTGCAAGCCACACGCGTTAGACTGTCCGGCATGAGTGAAGCACAGATTCTCGCGCTGGAGATTTTCTTCATCGGCCTGCTGGTGACCGTGACCATCATCATCGGCTGGATTGCCTTTGTGGTGCTCTCCCGCCTCTACAAGGGCCAGCGCTGAGGGATTCCGTCTCCGACGTGAGCGAACCCGCAGAGCCTCGTCTCTCGCCCCTGCTGCGGCGCGATGGTGCCGTGCCCGCCTCCGGCAGCGACGCCGGGGTGGCGGCGCACTACGGCAATCTCACCGCTGAGCAGCGCGCCCTCGAGCAGGGCCGTGCAGTGGTGGACCTCTCCCACCGCGCCGTGGTGACAGTCAGCGGCCCGGACCGGCTCTCCTGGCTGACCACCCTGTCCTCCCAGCAGGTTGCCGACCTGGCTCCGGGGGACTCCACCGAGCTTCTGCTGCTGGACATCTCCGGCCGCATCGAGCAGGCGCCTGCCATCACTGACGACGGCGAGACCGCCTGGCTCATCACAGAGGCCTCCCACGGCCCCGAGCTTGCGCGCTGGCTGGACTCCATGAAGTTCATGCTGCGTGTAGAGATCGCTGATCGCACTGCCGACTACGCCGTGCTGGGGTCTGCCGCAGCACTTCCCGAAGACCTGCCCGGCCAGGTGCCCGCGCGTTGGCAGGACCCCTGGCCACGCCTGGCACCGGGGGCAGCCTCCTACGCGGCAGTCCCCGATGAGGAGCACCCCGGAGCCGACTACAGCTGGCATCTGACGCTGGTGCAGAGGGACAGGCTCGTCGACGTCGTCGAGCAGCTCGGCACCCAGGGCTGGAGCATAGCCGGCACCTTCGCCGCCGAGGCGCTGCGCGTGGCCGCCTGGCGTCCCCGTCTGGCCACGGAGGTGGATGAGAAGGCCATCCCGCACGAATTGGACCTCATCCGAACCGCTGTGCACCTGAGCAAGGGCTGCTACAAGGGCCAGGAGACGGTGGCGCGGGTGCATAACCTCGGACATCCGCCCCGACGGCTCGTGTTTCTGCACCTGGACGGATCCGAACATACGCTCCCGGTTCCCGGTGCGGAGGTCATCGCCCCCAAGGACGGGGCCGACCCCGAGGCGATGGAGGCTGAGCGCGCCGTCGGTACCGTCACCTCCGTGGCCCGCCATCACGAGATGGGCCCCATCGCGCTCGCGCTGGTGAAGCGGAAAGTGGACCCCACCGCCCAGCTGGTGGTCCGTGATCGCAGCACCCAGGCCACGGACGAGCAGGGGGAATCCTCCGGTCCGAGCTTCTACGCCGCCGCCCAGGAACTGATTGTGCGTCCCGACGCCGGTCAGACCGTGGGCCGCCCGCAGGGCGACTTCCTGCGCGGCCGTCCGCGCTGACCCACCAGGCCTTGTCCTTGCGGCGCTGAGGCCGCTTCACACTCCCGCCGGCGCTGCCGCGAATCGTTGATTCCGCACTTGAGGTCACCTCAGCGGCTGTATGCCGCCTGTTCGTGGGTGAGGATGACTCACATTGCCTAAGCAACGGTGAGGTGACACGACGAAGGCCCGCCGTCCCCATGAGGGAGGCGGGCCTTCGTCTGTACAGCTGCCGGTTGCGGGATCAGCGGCCGAAGAGGATCTTCGCCTCTTCATAGCGCTCGGCCGGGACTTCCTTCAGCCCGTCCAGAGCCTCCGAGAGATCCACCGTGACAATCTCGGTGCCGCGCAGGGAGGCCATGTGGCCCCAAGCGCCTTCGTGCACCAGATCCAGGGCCTTGATGCCGAATCGGGTGGCCAGCACGCGGTCATATCCGGTGGGGTTGCCGCCGCGCTGGATGTGCCCCAGCGTGGTGTTACGGGTTTCGATGCCGGTGCGCTCCTCGATCTGAGCGGTGATCCACTCACCGATGCCGCCCAGGCGCGGACGCCCGTCGGCTTCCTGGCCCTTGCCTGCCAGGGCCTCTTCGGCGCCCTCGGGAATGAATCCCTCGGCGACGACGACGAGGGGCGAGCGGCCGCGGGAGTGCACCTGCTCCACCCATTCGCAGACCTGGTCGATGTCCACGCGCTGCTCGGGAATCAGGATGGCGTGGGCGCCCGCGGCCATCCCGGAGTGAAGAGCGATCCAGCCGACGTGGCGTCCCATCACTTCTGCCACCATGCAGCGGTGGTGGGACTCGCCGGTGGTGCGCAGTCGGTCCATCGCATCGGTGGCGATGGAGATCGCGGTGTCGAAGCCGAAGGTGTAGTCAGTGGCCTTCAGGTCGTTGTCGATGGTCTTGGGCACGCCCACCACGGGGATGCCGTCATCGGCCAGCCGCTTCGCCCCGGCCAGGGTGCCCTCGCCGCCGATGGCGATGACGGCATCGACGTCGTGGCGCTTGAGCTGCTTGGCCATATTCTCGGGGCCACCATTGGGGTGGTTGTACGGGTGGGTGCGTGAGGTGCCCAGGATGGTGCCACCTTCACGGGCGATGCCGCGCACGTCGTGGCGGGTCAGCTCCGTGTAGTCGGCTTCGATAAGGCCTCGCCAACCGGCTTTGAAGCCGACGAACTCGTCGCCGAAGCTCTTCACGCCGTGCAGCACGGCGGAGCGGATCACGGCGTTCAGGCCGGGGCAGTCACCGCCGGAGGTCAGCAGTCCGATGCGCATATGCAGCTCATTCCCTTCATTCTCGTGTTCACGAGCCTGACGTCATCGGCAGGACGTTCATCGTTCCTAGTCTATGCACCTGCCGGCGCCGCAGACAGTGCTGTGGCCTTCAGGTCGCTGAACTTAGGCGCTCTTGGAGCCCAGCAGATCGCGGATCCGATCGATGCCGCGGACCAGATCCTCGTCGCCCAGGGCGTAGGACAGGCGCAGGTAGCCGCTGGGACCGAAGGCCTCACCGGGCACCACGGCAACCTTCGCCTTCTCCAGGATTAGCTCGGCGAGTTCGGAGGATGTGGTGGGCGTGACGCCGTCGTAGTCCTTGTTCAGGGCCTCGCGCACGTCCACGTAGGCGTAGAACGCGCCCTCCGGGGTGGGGCAGTGGAATCCGGCCACGGAGTTCAGCGCGTCCACCATGAGCCTGCGCCGCCGGTCGAAGGCCTCGCGCATGGCCTCCACGGGTTCGGTGGGACCGGTGATGGCGGCCAGCGCCGCGGCCTGGGAGACATTGGCCACGTTGGAGGTCAGATGGGTCTGCAGCGTGGAGGCGGCCTTGATGACGTCGGCGGGGCCCACCATCCATCCCACGCGCCAGCCGGTCATGGCATAGGTCTTGGCCACACCGGAGAGGATGACCACCTGGTCGGCCAGCTCGGGCAGGGAGGCGATGGAGGTGAAGGGGACGTCGTCGTAGGTGAGCTTCTCGTAGATCTCATCGGTGATGACCCACAGCCCGTGCTCAGCGGCCCAGCGGCCGATGGCGTAGGTCTCCTCGGGAGAGTAGACGGCGCCGGTGGGGTTCGAGGGGGAGACGAACATGAGCACCTTGCTGGCCTCGGTGCGGGCGGCCTCCAGCTGATCCACCGTGACCTTGAAACCCTGCTCGACGCCGGCGAAGACTTCCACAGGGGTGCCGCCTGCGAGCTTGATGGCCTCCGGGTAGGTGGTCCAGTAGGGGGCTGGCAGGATGACCTCATCGCCGCGGTTGACCAGCGCGGCCAGGGAGGCGTAGACGGCCTGCTTACCGCCATTGGTCACCAGCACCTGGGAGGCCTCCACAGAGTAGCCGGAGTCGCGGCCGGTCTTCTCCGCGATGGCCTGGCGCAGAGCGGGCAGACCGGCGGCGGGGGTGTACTTGTGATTCTTGGGATCCTGGGCGGCCTCGACCGCGGCGGACACCACGTGCTCCGGGGTGGGGAAGTCAGGCTCGCCGGCCCCGAAGCCGATCACGTCCTCACCTGCGGCCTTGAGCGCCTTCGCCTTGGCGTCCACCTTCATGGTGGCGGACTCAGCGATCGAAGCAATCCGGTCAGATACACGTGAGGCAGGTGTGGTCATGCCTCCAAGCCTAACGCGCCTGGGCGGCAGTCTCACCGTGACGGGCCCACGCGGAGCACCCGCCCGTCGTCGTCGGTCATCACTGTGATGGGGGTGCGATAGACCTCGCTGAGCAGTTCAGGAGTGCAGACCTGGTGCGGAGGGCCCGCCGCCACGACGGCGCCGGCCTCCAGCACCAGAAGCTGGTCGGCATAGGCGGCTGCGGCGTCCAGGTCATGAAGCACGACGACGACGCACGCGCCCTCGTCTGCCAGTCGCCGCAGCAGCCGCAGGCACCTTTCCTGATGTCTGATGTCGAGGGCGGAGATGGGTTCGTCCAGCAGCAGGACCGGCGGTCGGTGCGGCAGAGGAGAGACCGGTCGCTGCGCCAGCACTCGTGCCAGGGCCACGCGCTGTCGTTCACCCCCGGAGAGCACGGTGACCGGGCGGTCCATCAGGTGCTGCACGTCAGAGTCCTCTGCAGCGGTGGCCACGGCGGCTTCGTCATGGTCGGCCTCCGGGGTGCCGCGCCAGGGAGTCCGCCCCATGGCGACGACGTCTTCGGCGAGGAACGGGAAGGACACCGCGGTGTGCTGCCCCATCACCGCGCGCAGCCGGGCGGCCTGTTTGGGGGAGTAGCGCCGCACCGGCCGGCCGAACAGCATGGCCTCTCCTGAGTCTGGCCTGGCGTCCGCAGTCAGCAGCGACATGAGCGTGGATTTTCCTGCCCCGTTGGGACCGATGATCACGGACAGCTCCCCGGGGCGGAAGGCCGCAGTGATGCCCCGGAGGATCTGCCGACCGGTGATGGAGAACCTCAGGTCAGTGGCGCTCAGCACGGGTTCTTCCCTCCGGACTTCGGAGACGGCGCTGCCGAGAGTCTGGGTCATCACAGCACCCCCTGACGTTTAAGCGTGGTGCGCAGCAGCACAAAGAACACCGGCCCTCCCACCAGGGCGGTGAAGATACCGATAGGAAGGTCAGCGTAGGGCACCACATTGCGTGCGACGACGTCCGCGACAGACAGCAGCACGGCTCCGCCCAGAGCCGAGAGCGGCAGCAGTGCCGCGTGGGAGGGCCCCAGCACCAGACGCAGGGCATGGGGGACCACTAGTCCGATGAATCCGATGAGTCCGGCAAACGCCACCGCGGCCGCCGAGGTCAGGGCCACCAGCACAATCACCAGACCACGCAGCCGCTCTACGTGGACCCCGGTGTGGCGTGCTGCGCTTTCGCCCAGGGCCAGGACGTCTAGCCTGCGCCACAGCAGCAGGGCGCAGAACACGCCCACCCCGCCGATGCTGCCCGTGAGGGCGACTGCGTGCCAGGTGGCCCCGTTGAGGGAGCCCATCTGCCAGAAGATGATGGTTTCACGGCTGGTGGTGTCCGCGAGGAAGGTGAAGAAGCTGATGAGCGCACCGGCCACAGCGTTGATCGCAATGCCGGTGAGTACCAGGGTCAGCACCATGGAACGGCGTCCGGAGCGGGAGAGCGCGTAGACCAGCGCGGAGACCAGCAGCCCGCCGGCGAATGCGGCAGCCGGCACCTGAAGTCCCGTGCCGGTGCCGAAGACGATGGCGGCGCAGGCCCCCACCGCCGCACCTGAGGTCACACCGATTACCCCGGGTTCGGCCAGCGGGTTGCCGAAGACTCCCTGCATGAGTGCACCGCCGATGCCCAGACAGGCACCCACAATGCAGGCCAGCACGATCCGCGGGAACCTGATGTTCCACAGCGTCGCGTCCACCAGCTGTGTCTCAGGCCCCCAGTTCCCGGTCACGGCGCGTTCCAGGCTGCCCAGGACGTCTGCGGTGCTGGTGGTGAACTGACCCCATTGCGCAGAGACCAGCACGGTGGTCACCAGCCCCGCGAGCAGGACGCCGGTGACCACAGCACGACGACGCCAGCCCGAGTGTCTTCTTGCCCGTGCGTGTGGTGAGCGCTGCAGCATGGTCACTGGGTCCCGTCAGCGGCGTGGGGCTCCAAGTAGACGGCCTCCGCCAGAGCGGTCAAGGCCTGGGGCGACCGCGGCCCGAAGGACAGCAGCTGGGAGTCCGGGGCATCGATCACCCGCTGGTTCTGCCCGGCGGTGGTCTGTGCGACCCCTGGTCGTGCGAGCAATCCCTCAAGGCCGCCGGTGGACTCGAGCCCCTTAGTCATGACAAAGATGAGGTCCGGGTTCAGGTCGGCGAGTGCTTCCGCATTGGCTGGTTGCAGGCCGGTGATGCCGGCTTCGGTGGCAGCATCTGCCAGGCCGAGGTTCCCGAGCAGGTCATTCACCCCGTTGTCCTCACTCATGATGAAGAACACTCCAGCGTTGCCGCGCACGTACAGCACGGCGGCCGACGGCGGAACCTCGGTGTCTGAGCCCAGGTGTTCGATGTAGGCCTGAGCCTCGTCCCATTCGGTCTCGAACTGCGAGACGAGCTCCTCACCGCGCTCAGGGACGCCAAGGGAGGCGGCGACGTCACGCATGAGGTCATCGACGCCGTCGAGCTCACGGTCGGGGGTGATCTGCACCACCGTAATGCCGGAGGATTCCAGCTGTTCAAGCACCTCCCGGGGCCCCAGCGTGGTGTCGTGAAGGATGAGGTCCGGCTGAAGTTCCATGATGGCCTCGGCGTTGAGCGTGTGCCCGGAGACCGTGACATTGGGCAGGTGCTCCATGGAGGGGTTCTCATCGGAGACGGTGCGCCCCACCAGCCGGTCTCCCAGGCCCAGGCCCAGGGTGATGTCGCTGAGGGTTCCGTAGATGTCCAGGGCCAGGATCCTATCGGCAGAGTCAATGGTGACCTCCTGCCCGCGGTCATCGGTGATGGTCACCGGGAACTGCGGGTCCGGCTCTCCGGGCAGCGGTTCAACATCCGGGATTTCCGCTGCGCTCGCCGGCCCGGTGAGCAGGGAGGCGTCGGCAGGATCCGGCCAGTTCTCCGAGGGCGCGGCTGAATCGCTGCCTTCCTCCTGCGTGTCGTCTCCTGGTGAGTCCTCGGAGCTGCCGTTCGCAGCCGGGGAGGAGCTGGCGTCGTCGTCGGTGGAGGTGGGGCTGGAGTCGCTGTTCAGCCCGCAGCCGGTGACCAGCAGTGAGAGTGCGGCTGCTGCGGCAAGAAGCTTGTGGTGGGTGTCCATGGGGACGGTTCCTTCATGTGCGTGCGGTGAGGGTCAGGGGACGACGACGGCGGAGCACGGGCTGCGCCCGGTGGGGCCGGGTGCCCATGCTCCGCCGTCGGTCAGTGCGCGGACGGTGCCGCTTCCGGCTCTTAGGCCTGCTTGCGGCGAGCGGCCATCAGCGCCAGCCCGAGCAGTACCAGCACCAGGCTGGCAATGCCGAAGGCGGTCACCGTGGTGCCGGTGGCGGCCAGGGATGCGCCGCCGGTGCCCAGACCGGTGCCGGCACCCCCGGCGACAGTTCCTCCGGAGCCGCCGGTGGAGGAGACCACGTTGCCGTCGGCGTCGTAGGTGATCTCTTCGCAGTTGGTCTCAGCGCCCAGGGGGAGGGTGAAGCTGATGGGGTCCAGCGGCTCACCGGCCTCGTAGAAGCCGGCGAAGGCCACCGCACCTTCCGCGGTCAGGTTCACGGCAGCGCCCGAGGCGGAGACTGTGCCGCCGGAGGTGGAGATGGGACCGGAGATGGTGGCGAAGGCGACTCCAGGCAGGTTGTGGGTCACGCCATCCATGTCATCGGAGACGGCGTCCACGTAGAGGACCGCCGAATTCGGGCCGGTGACCTCAATGCGGGGGTTAGACATGTGGAAGTCCAGTACGCCGTTGTGTCCGGTGAAGTGCACGCCGCCGCCGAAGGAGGCAGCGCCGGTGCCGTTCTCGGTGTTGAAGCTGCCGGTGCCGCCGCCCCACTGGTAGGCGCCGCCGGAGTAGCTGATGCCGTTGAGCGTCCAGTCACCACGGGCGATGCCGCCCTGGATGTAGCTGCGGAAGGACTCGCGCAGGCCCCAGCTGAGGGTTCCGCCGCTGATCTCGTACGCAGTGCAGACCGTCTCGGTGTAGGTCTCCTCAAGCTCGTCCTCGGCTGCGGAGACAGGTGCCGGGTCTGTCTCATCTGCGGAGGTCTCCGGGGAGGAGGTCGGGCTGGAGACGAACACCGGCGTGGGGGTGGCCGATGCCGAGGCACGAGGGGTAGCCGTGGCGCTCGGTGATGCCGAGGGTGTTGCCGTCGCCGAGGGGGTTGCGCTCTGCGTGGGGGTCTGGGTGGCAGTCGGTGACGGTGTCGGAGCCGTGGTGGGCGACGCCGTCTCGGTGGGCTCCGGGGTGTCGCTGGGGTCCGGAGTCTCCGTGGGGGTCTCAGTCGGTGTGGGCTCCGGCTCGGCGTCCTGTGCCGGCAGTAGGGCCACGCTGATGCTCACGGGGTCCAGTGCCTCGCCGGCGTTATAGAAGCCGGCGAAGGCCTCTGCCCCTGCGGCGGTGAGATGTGCCTCTGCGGTGCCGGTGAGGGTGTCGTCGGCCACGGTGAAACCGTTGCTGAACTCCAGGTCAGCGAAATCTACCTGCGTGTAACTGATGGAGTTCTGGTCCAAGTCCACGGACTCCACATCGAGGTAGAGGGTTCCGGAGGTCCCGCTCCATTCGACGGTGGGGTTGCTCAACTCCACGGAAAGAGCGGGCTCCCCGGCCTCAAAGTGGCCCTCGTGCCCGGTGAAGTGTACTGCTCCGGTGTAGGAGACCGATCCGGTGGACTCCTCAGGGTCGGCCGAGCCGGTGGCGGAGGCCCAGGTGAAGGCGCCGCCAGACTCGGTCACGCCTTCGGTGGTCCACTGGCCCCGGGCGATCGGCCCCTGGATGTAGTTACGGAAGCTCTCCCGCACACCCCAGCTCAGAGAGGTGGAGGCCACGTCCTGAACAGCGGCGGGGAGGTCCACGGGGACAGGCGGCAGAGTGCTGGCCTGTGCCTGGGGTGCGGCGAGGAAGCCGCAGAGCGCAACGGCGGTGAGTGCGCTGACCCCTCGCCGTGCGTGTGTTGCTGTGCTCATAAGAACGCTCCTGATGACGTCAAGGTGCTTGTGGGGACCGCAGCAAGGGCGGTCCCGATTGAGTTGCTGTTGGCGCCGGTGAGAACGGATCACTATGCACCGTTCTCTGCCAGGTACAACTAAGCCAGTGCTAATAAATAACAGATTCGTTTGTTAATCAAGTGTGAAGCAGGCCGAACGTTGAGGCTGTTGGCAATTGCTGATGCCTGCTATGTTAACGTTCTAGCGGGTATCGCTATGGTGAAAATGTCTAATCGACGTAGGACGACCTAAGTCAATGACATCCCGCTGACAGACGTCATTAGGGCATGCCGCGCGTTGTGAAATGGCTGCCTCCACCTGATAAGGACTTTGATGAGGACAACTGCACTCGCAGGGGGTCGGCGGGCATGTGCCGCCGTAGCCTGCGCCATGATCGGGGCACTGACCTTCACTGCCTACTCCCCAGCTTTTGCTCAAGACCCGCCTGCGGGATCGGCGCCCGCTCAGCAGGCCGATGACGCCACACTGACGTGGGGTGTGCGGGCTTCCTTCCACCGCTACATTCAAGGTCCTATCGCCCGCGGTAGCTGGGAAACCACCGGCCTTCAGGAGAACGGGGGTGTCTTGACGTGGTCATCCGGCGAGGGCGAGGTCGCAGCAGACAACTCCCGGGGTCGAATCTCCTTCGCCGGCGGGGTGAGTTACACCGGTCACGTCGGGCATTGCCGCGCAGGCGAGCCTGCGCTCGACGTCGCACTCGAGAACCCTGTCGTGGAGTTCGAGGCCGGTGCCGATGGTGAGATAGTGGGCACGCTCTTCGTCGACTATGAATCCCGGCCGTATGACCCGGGATGTCCTGAGAATCTCGCTCCCTTCAGTGGTGAACAGGCTCCGCTGGCCGTGTTGGAGTTCGAGGAGCTCACTGTGGAGGACGGCGTCCTGGAAGGCAGCGCTCAGGCGAGTCTCACGTCCACAGGGGCTGATGAGGTGTTCGCGGGCTTCTATCAGGCCGGTGACTCTATGGATCCCCTGGCTCTGCGTGCATCCATCACTCCCGCCGCGGCAGACCCCGATGTGGTGACCGAACCCGTTCTCACGGTGGAACCCAGCACCAACCTCACGGTGGGGGACACCATTCGGGTCGAAGGCGACGGGTTTGACGCCTCCGGCCTCGGTGCGCGCCCTCCGCTGATGAACCGGCAGTCAGGGTTCTACGTGGCCTTGGGGTGGTTCGATGAGCCGTGGCGGATTTCCGACGGTGCACCGGGTACAGCCCGTTACACCATGGACGTGAAGTGGGTGCTGCCCCAGTCCAGCGCTGATGTTCTCGGCGCGAACTTCGCTGACCAGGTGCTGGTCTGGGAAGAGCATGCAGATGGCACCGCGGACTTCGCATGGGACATCGAGGTGACAGAGGCTCTCGTAGAAGCTGTCGAAGCAGGTGAGCGCGAAGACGCCACTCTCGGCATCTACACCTACCCGGGTGGCGGCAACACCGACGCCGTCAATGAACGCTTCGTTCCGGTTTCCTTCGCTGGTAGCAACGCCCCCGGTAATGAGGATGACGATGAGGAGAACGACGTCGTCGCTGAGCCGGCCCTGTCCGTGGAGCCCAGCGAGAACCTCGACCCGGCGGGTGAGACCATCACTATTACCGGTGCAGGTTTCGACACAGATTTCACTGCGCTGTACCCGGTTCCAGGCCTGACCGCTGGTTTCTACGCGCAGATCGGCTGGATCGATGAGACCTGGAGGCCCTCAGAGGGGGCGCCCTCCTCTGCGCGGTCCAACTCCTACTCCGTATGGGTGCAGGGAACCAACAACAATGATCCCTACCTGCAGTGGACCCAGAACGACGACGGCACCGCTGATTTCGCGTGGGAAGTGACCATCGACCAGGAAACCCTGGAAGAGACCTACCGTGAAGGTGCCGAGCTCGCCGTCTTCACCGTAGGCGCGGGAGGCGCCGTCCAGGAGGTCAACGAGCTGGCCGTGCCCATCAGCTTCGCCGAAAGCACCGCTCCCGGTGATGAGGATGAGGATGAAGAGGGTGGCCAGGTACCACCTTCCACCGACCCCACAACGGATCCCACCCAGGACCCTGACCCCACCCAGGATCCGGAGCCAACCCCGGACCCGTCCGAAGATCCGGAACCCACTCCGGCGCCCGAACCCACCGAGGATCCAGAGCCCACCGTCTTTGACGTGGTCGCTGCTGACCTCACCTGGGGTGTGAAGGAATCCTTCCGCAGCTACATCACCGGACGCATCGCTCGGGGTGAATGGGCCCTGGACGGTACCACCGCTGACGAGGATGGCATCCTCACCTGGTCTTCTGGATCCGGCGTGGTGGACACCGAAGATGCTCTCTCCGGTGTCATCAGCTACCCCGGTGGCGTCCACTACACCGGACACTGGGGCCACCACGAGCCTGGAGAACCGGCCCTCAGTGTGGAGTTGGAGAACCCTACCGTGGAGTTCACTCAGACCGGCGGCGGGGCCGTGGGTACTCTCTACGGTGATGTGGAGTCCGTAGACCTGGATCAGAACGCCATCAGCTATGAGCAGGCCGAGTTTGCCGACCTCGTCTTCACCGACGGCATCACCTTTGACGGTGAGGTCCTCTCCGGAATCGCAGAGGCGACGCTCACGGAAGAAGGCGCGGAGGCCTTCGCCGGCTTCTACAGCGCAGGTGAAGGGCTGGACCCGGTGGTCATCTCTGCCGTTCTGGAACCGTCGGATGAGGTGGGTCCGCCTCCCTCTGCTGAGCCGACTGCAGAACCCACTGATGAGCCGACAGCTGAGCCTACCGTTGACCCGACTGTGGACCCCACTGCGGATCCCTCGGCTGATCCCACCAGTGAGCCGATCGGTGACCCGTCTGGTGATCCCAGCACGGATCCCTCTGGTGGGCCGACTGCGGTTCCTTCGGCCGGGCCTACTGATGACCCTTCCGTGGATCCCTCTGGTGGTCCCACCGGGGAGCCTTCAGCAGATCCGTCGGCTGGGCCTACTGATGGGCCGACGGTGGGTCCTTCTGATGATGTGACTCCGGCGCCTTCGGAGGAGCCCAGTGGTGAACCCTCTGATGAACCGTCAGCTGAACCCTCTGACAGTCCGTCCTCCGGCCCGACTCAGGGTGGTACTTCGAGCCCCTTCCCAACCGGTTCGGACATGGATGATGCCGGTGACCAGGCTGACCAGGATGGTGACGGTGTGGGTCGTTCCAGTGATGATCTGATTGCTGAACTGGAGGATCTCATTGCGGTGATCGGTGGTGCTGAGCTGGTGCTGGGTGAGGAGGCCCAGATCCAGGTCGGTGAGGAGCACGCTGGTAGTGAGGTTGATGTGGTGCTCTACTCGGAGCCCACTGATCTGGCCACGGTCACGGTGGATGCCGATGGTGTTGCCACGGTGCTGGTTCCGGAGGATGAGTCCTTGCTTGGTGAGCATTCCCTGGCGGTGTATGAGGCCGGTGGGGATCTCATCGGCTGGACCGGTGTCACGGTGGTGGCCCCGGATGCTGGGGGAAGCGTGACACCGGACGGGGACCCGACCTCCTCTGGCACCCAGGCCGCCAAGAGTGGCCCGCTCGCAGCCACCGGTGCTGCCGGAGTCCTGGGCCTCGCCTCCTTGTCTGTTCTGCTGCTGATCCTCGGGCTCCTGGCAGTCCGTCGCAATTCCAAGGAGGTGAACGTATGAGTGTCATCAAGATCAACGCCATCACTGTTCCAGCAGAAACCGGCGATGAACTCGCTGTGCGGTTCAGGGAGCGACAGGCTCGCGGCGCAATGCAGAACATCCCCGGTTTCGAAGGTTTCGAGCTTTTTCAGCCCGCAGATGAGCGCGAGCAGTGGCTCGTGGTCACTCGGTGGGAATCTGATCAAGCCTTCACCTCATGGCAGAACTCCGAGGAGTTTCGCAAGGCCCATGAGCGGACTGAGGACGAGAACGGTCAGAAGAAGAAGCCTGTAGGAACCCACGCGGAGCTGTGGAGCTACGTGCCGGCAGCGGCCGGATAAGGCATCGCCTTCCCTCCCGGAGCCAGCTGCGCAGCGGGCGAGAGGTATCAATTCCCTCACCGGGTTTGGTCTCTCGCCCGCTCCCGCGTAGACTGGTGCCTCGGTGTCTACGGATACCTCTACTGGGCGTGCCTCCCCGCAAGGGGAAACAGGTCCGTAGGGCAGTGGCGCAATTGGTAGCGCAACGGTCTCCAAAACCGTAGGTTGCAGGTTCGAGTCCTGTCTGCCCTGCTGAAGCGGGTCCCTCGCCGAGGGTGCCGCTTCACGCTCTTCAGATCAGCAGCATCGCTGGTCTGGCGACCAGGCATCACGCCACCGCTTACACGAAGATGGAGTCTACGTGTCTCAGACACCAGTGACTGACGTTCAGGGCCCGGACCCCGAGGGGAAGCGCCCGCGTAACCCCTTCGCACGGGTGTGGCTTTTCCTGCGCCAGGTCTTCGATGAGCTGAGGAAGGTCGTCGTTCCTACCCGCAAGGAACTGGCGAACTACACCCTGGTTGTCCTGGTGTTCGTGGTCATCGTGATTCTGATCGTCTCCGGGTTCGACTGGGTGTTCAGCCGGGCCGCAGACCTGGTCTTCGGCAGCTAGTACGGCAGAGAAGAACATCACGGACAACAAGGAGAAACGTGGCTGACCAGGAACTCTCGCAGAGCGAGCCAGTCGAGAACGTCGACGTCGCCCCCGAGGAGGAGAAGTCCTACGAGGAGCGCGCAGACGAGCTCAAGGCTAAGCTGCGCCGCGGCCTGGGCGACTGGTACGTGGTGCACACCTACGCCGGCTACGAGAAGCGCGTGAAGTCCAATCTGGAGACTCGTATCCAGACCCAGGACATGGAGGACTACATCTACGAGATCGACGTTCCGATGGAGGATGTCGTCGAGATCAAGGGAACTCAGCGCAAGGTGGTCAACCGTGTGCGCATTCCCGGGTACGTCCTGGTCCGTATGGAGCTCACCGACGCCTCCTGGGGCGTTGTCCGCCACACCCCAGGTGTGACCGGCTTCGTCGGCAATGCTCACGAGCCCCAGCCGCTGAGCATCGACGAGGTCTTCGACATGCTTGTGGAGCACCGCCTGGGCAAGCCCGGCGAGGACAAGAAGGTTGAGGTCGTCGACGGCGAGGAAGCACCCGCCGCAGCGCCCTCCAGCGACGTCAAGGTCGACTTCGAGGTCGGCGAGTCCGTCACCGTCACCGACGGCCCGTTCGCCACCCTGCCCGCCTCGATCTCCGAGATCCACGCCGACTCGCGTCAGCTGGTCGTGCTGGTCTCTATCTTCGAGCGCGAGACACCGGTGACCCTGAACTTCAACCAGGTCGAGAAAATCTACTAAGACTTGCGATGACGACGCGAGCTTGGCGTCGTCATCGTATCCGGTCGCTCCGGCCAGGCGCGACCACCCCTGAACCCACGCTCCTGTGGCTTCAGGAAGTACGCAAGAAAAGGACGCTGAAACATGGCCCCGAAGAAAAAAGTCGCCGGCCTGATCAAGCTGCAGATCCAGGCTGGTGCCGCTAACCCGGCACCGCCGATCGGCCCTGCTCTCGGTCAGCACGGCGTGAACATCATGGAGTTCTGCAAGGCATACAACGCCGCGACTGAGTCCCAGCGCGGCAACGTGGTGCCTGTGGAGATCACGGTCTACGAAGACCGCTCCTTCACCTTCATCACCAAGACCCCGCCGGCCGCTGAGCTGATCAAGAAGGCTGCAGGCGTGGCCAAGGGCTCCGGCGTGCCCCACACTGACAAGGTGGGCAAGCTGACCCAGGCGCAGGTCGAGGAGATCGCCCAGACCAAGCTGGAGGACCTGAACGCGAACGACATCGCGGCAGCTTCCAAGATCATCGCCGGTACCGCCCGCTCCATGGGCATCACCGTCGAAGGCTGATTCAGCCAACACCTGACATATAGGAAGGTCCGACGACGTCGGGCCGGTGGGAAGGGCCGAGCGCGGTCCGCGTACCACAACTGCTAAGGAGAAAACGCAGATGGCAAAGCGCAGCAAAGCATATAAGGCGGCCGCCGAGAAGATCGGTGTGGACACCGTCTACTCCCCGGCCGAGGGCATCGCCCTGGCCAAGGAGACCAACCCCTCGAAGGTAGATGCCACCGTTGAGGTCGCATTCCGCCTGTCCGTGGATCCCCGTAAGGCTGACCAGATGGTTCGCGGCACCGTGAACCTGCCCCACGGCACCGGTAAGACCGCCCGCGTGGTCGTCTTCACCCAGGGCGACAACGTGGCCAAGGCTGAAGAGGCCGGCGCCGACTTCGTCGGTGGTGATGAGCTCATCGCCAAGGTCGCTGAGGGCTGGACGGACTTCGACGCCGCCGTGGCCTCCCCCGACATGATGGGCAAGGTGGGTCGCCTCGGTAAGGTCCTGGGTCCCCGCAATCTCATGCCGAACCCCAAGACCGGCACCGTGACCCCCGACGTCGCGAAGGCCGTCACGGACATCAAGGGCGGCAAGATCGACTTCCGCGTCGACAAGCACTCCAACCTCCACTTCATCATCGGCAAGACCAGCTTCGACAAGCAGAAGCTGGTGGAGAACTACGCCGCCGCTCTGGAGGAGATCCTGCGCCTGAAGCCCTCCGCTTCCAAGGGGCGCTACATTCAGAAGGCCACCGTGTCCACCACCTTCGGCCCCGGCATCGCCGTGGATCCGAACGTGACCAAGGTGGTTGCCGAGGGCTGATTCAGTCCCCGCATCACCTTCACTGCGAAGGCCCCGTCCATTCATGGGCGGGGCCTTCGTATGTCCGGCAGGAGTTGACTCTGGTGAGAACCTGAAAAATGTCTCCACGGATTGTTACGGAGCTCGGTTCGTCAGCCTGGAACGTTCCCGACACCTCGGAGTCCATGGGTTAGGTTCGGCCTGATCTGCGGCAACGCACCGCGGGGCACCGTGCCGCGGAGCGCGGGCTTTCACGTCATGCTGAGGCAATATGTCATACATCACTCAGTGCCCTCGTAGGTCCTGCCCAGGCTTCGTAAGGTCAGAGAGGCTGCCCGCGCCCTTTCCGCGCAGGCTCACTTGATCGGACATGACTGACCTGAACGGGAAGCAGGAACTCACAAGACTCGCCGCGGTCGTCTGGCCGCCGCTCTGATCGCAGGCCCGGCTGTCACCGTCGGCCTGCTCGGCACCAGCATCGTCCCGGCGGCCGCCCAGCAGGCCGATGACGACCCCAGCCTGAGCGCCATCCAGCAGACCCAGGCCGACGAGCGTCAGGCCCGGATCAACGAGCTGGCCGAGAACCCCCTCACCCTCTCCATTCCGCGGCGTGACACGAGCGTGGACCAGGAGTTTGTGATCACCACCGAAGAGACCGCCGTGCAGGTCTGGTCGGCCGATGCTGGCGAGTTCGGTGAGAACGTGACTATCGCCTACATCCCGGCCGGCGCCGCCGTGGTGGTCGCTAACGCGAGCGCAGGTCTGGAGAGCTACAACCTCAACGACGGCCTGATTCTGGAGCAGCTGGAGCTTGCTTCAAGCCCGCTGAGGATCTCCGGAGACACGGTGGTCCCCGCTGCGGACGGTGAGCAGAGCGATGAGCTGCCCTCACAGCCAGCAGTGCCCGACTTGGGTGACCTGCCGGTGATCACCTTCCCAGCCCGCGATGCCAGCAACTACCAGGACGAAGTCGTGCTGGTAGTGACCGAGGACGCCCCGGTCTATGCAGACTCCGCCCGGACCGAGCCCCTGGCCTACGTCGCCGCCGGGTCCATCATCCGCATCTCCTCCGATCTGGAAAACGTGGGTCGCTCCGGGCAGAGCGTGGGACTGCGGGATCACGTCTTTGCGCGCGCCCTGGACGGCGTCGGGCGTAACGACTTCGTCTACATCCTCAGCGATCACATCACGACCGTGGACGACGACACCGCCGTCTCTGAGGGCGATCGCCCAGAGGTTCCGGAGTCGGATGCCCCGACCGTTCAGCTGGCGACCCCGGAGTACCAGAACGACCCGTGGAACTTCCTGGTCACCACGCAGCGCACCCCGGTCTACGGCTCCTTCACCGAGGGTATCCAGGACGAGATCGTCGCCTACGTGCCGGCCGGAACGCTGGTCCGCTACGCCAACAACCCGGAGCCCGGTGATGAGGACCTCACCATCACTCCGGACAGCATCGGCGAGCTGCTGCTGATCCACAGTGATGAGCTGGATGCGGCGCTGGAGCAGACCGACTTCTCCATCTTCTACTTCCCGACCGACTACATCCGCAACGCCAACGATGATGATCTGGAAATCTTCTACGACGATGACGAGGATGACGACGTCGTCACTCCGCCTTCAGATGATGAAGACGAGGACCAGGGCGGATCTGGCGACGACAGCGCTGGTGACGACGACGAGTCTCAGGATCCCGGCACCGTAGAGCTGACTGTTGAGCCCGGCCAGGTTGCCCCCGGTGTTGAAACCAGCCTCTACGCCGAGGGCTTCGAGGCTGAGGAGGACGTGACCGTTCAGCTCAACCCCGAGCTCGGCACTTTCCCTGCCGATGAGAACGGTGCATTCACCGCCGTGGTGACCATCCCGGAGGACACCGAGCCCGGTGAGCACACCATCACCGTCACCGGTGCGGAATCCGGCCTCACGGGATCCGCGACCATCACCGTGGTAGCCCCCGTGGCGCCCGCCGGTGCTGTCACCGGTGAGGACCCGCTTGCCGGTAAGGGAGGCACCGTCCCGGCCCCCGTCGCCGCCGGCGGACTGGCCCAGACCGGTGTTGAAACCAGCACTGCGGTCGGTTCCGGCCTGCTCCTGCTGCTGGGCGGCGCCCTGGCGGCACTCGGGTACAAGAACCGCCTCGGACGTCGGGGTTCCGACGCCTAAGACCTGGCTAAGTTCCCTTCTTCCGCGACGGCGGGACCATCGATTTGGTCCCGCCGTCGCTGCGTGTGTAGAGTAGTGGATGACCAAAGACCGTCGGTCGTTGTCGTCGTGCAGTCTTCAGTTGGCTCTGGAGTCTGCGGTCACCGGGATGAACTCCCGGAGTGCGACGCAGCTGTAAAGACCCTCCTCGGGCGACCTGCGCAGGACACTAAGCCGCTGAAATCTCCCTGGAGTCATTCCTGGAGCAGAATTCTGTGAGCCCCGTGCCCCTGCGCATCGGGGCTTTTTTGTTGCCATGCAGCAGCAGCCCCGGCACCTAAGAGGCTGACCGATCGGTTCACGTTGTGGCGTCTCCCGGACGTCGCAACCTCAAGATCATCGGAAGGAGTGCCATGGCGAATCCTGAGAAGGCTGCCGCCGTCGAGGAGCTGAAGGAACTCTTCAACAACTCGACCGCTGCCGTGCTCACGGAATACCGCGGCCTCTCCGTGGCCCAGCTGCAGACTCTGCGCCGGTCCGTGCGAGAGAACGCGAACTACGCCGTGGTGAAGAACACGCTCACCGAGATTGCGGCTAAGGAAGTCGGCATCGACGCCTTCGACGGCAAGATGTCGGGTCCCTCCGCTATCGCCTTCGTTCACGGTGATGCCGTGGACGTGGCCAAGGCGCTGCGTGACTTTGCCAAGGACAACCCCCAGCTCATCGTCAAGGGCGGCTACATGGATGGCCAGGCTCTGGACGAGGCTGGTATCAAGAAGCTCGCGGATCTTGAATCCCGTGAGGTTCTGCTCGGCAAGATGGCTGGCGCCTTCATCGGCGCCCAGTCCAAGGCCGCTGCCACCTTCCAGGCGCCGATCTCCAAGATCGTGCGTACTGCGGAGGCCCTGCGCGTCAAGCAGGAAGAAGCTGCCTGAGTTTCGCCGAGACTCGACGGGATGCATCGGCGGGCGTAGTCGCTGAAGAACCGTCACCAGGGTCGCTGATACAGAGGCCCGAAGAAACCAAGATCCGCGTGTGCCGCCGAAGGACCACAATGGTCCGGCACAACAGATATGAGAAGGAGCGCCACCCATGGCGAAGCTGAGCAACGACGAACTGATCGAGCAGTTCAAGGAGATGTCGCTGATCGAGCTCTCTGAGTTCGTGAAGCTGTTCGAGGAGACCTTTGACGTGACCGCAGCCGCTCCGGTTGCTGTTGCAGGTGCTGCCCCCGCTGCCGGCGGCGAGGCCGCTGCTGCTGAGGAGCAGACCGAGTTCGACGTCATCCTCGAGTCCGCTGGTGACAAGAAGATCGGTGTCATCAAGGAGGTGCGCGGCCTGACCTCCCTCGGTCTGAAGGAGGCCAAGGAGCTGGTCGACGGCGCACCCAAGGCTGTTCTCGAGGGCGTCGACAAGGACGCTGCGGAGAAGGCCAAGGAGGCCCTCGAGGGCGCCGGCGCCACCGTCACCCTCAAATGATTCCTGCGGCGTAAGCCGCGCACATCACAGAGAAGAGCCCCGGAGGAGTCATCTGAAGTGCTCCCCGGAAGTTGGACTGGTTAATCCAGTTCCTTCTTCCGGGGAGTA